>NZ_VSCV01000023.1:0-34301 GCF_047459355.1 Limnochorda sp.
ATCCTGCGGGTGATGGATGAGGCGGCGCCCGGCAAGACGGAGATGGAGCTGGCGGCCCCCATGCAGAACATGGGGCTCCCCCTTTCGGTCCACCCCATGCTCTCCGTAGGGGAGAAGGCCCGCTTCGGCCTCACCAGCCCCACGGACCGGGTGGCCGCCCGGGGGGACTTCCTCACGACCGCCTACGGGATTGAGGGGGCCCTCACCTGCCGGGCCGCCTTCCTGGCCGCAGGTCCCCAGGATTTGGCGCCCGAGATCCGGGATTGGCTGGAGCGGATCGCCATGCCCTTCTACACCTTCGCCGCCCGGTGGCTGGGCGAGGTGGGGATCGGCGTGAGCGGCGGCCACATCTGGAACCTGGCCGAATCCCTCCTGCCCCGGGCCGAGTGGGGCTGGGTGCTCAACCCGGGTCACCTGATCGGGGTGGACGAGTGGATCTCCACGCCCTTCACCGAAGGGTCCGATGTGCAACTCCAGAGTGGGAACTACATCCAGCTGGACCTGATCATCATCCCCAAGCCGCCCTACTTCGGCGCGGACCTGGAGGATGGGATCGTCCTGGCCGACGAGGCACTGCGCCGCCAGCTGGAGCGGGAGTACCCGGACCTTTGGGCCCGCTTCACCCGGCGCCGGGAGTACCTGCGGAACGTCCTGGGCATCGAACTGGGGGAGGATGTGCTCCCCATGTCGGACCTCTTGGGCTACTACCGGCCCTTCCTCCTGACCCGGGAGAAGGCGCTGGTGGTTGGGTGAAGGGGAAGCGCTTCAAGAGAAGGCTTATATGGGAAGACGGGGGGCCTGGCGCCCCCCGTCTCCTTTCGGTTGAGGTGTGACTCCCCCGTTGGGGGGGTGACTCCCTGCTTGAGGGGTGACTCAGGGCCCTAGGGACCCCAAGCTGACGCGTGGCCGAGGGCCCACGCAACGATCCGCTGGGCCTCCCGCAAGCCAAAGACCACCCGGTTCCGCCCCCGGGTAAGGGAGTTGAGGGCGAACTGGGCCTCAGGGGTGCCCGGCTCCAGCTCCGCCAGGCGGTGGGCCGCGGCCAGGGAGGGGAGGGGGGGCACCTGGAGGGCCGGATCCTGCCGGAAGGGCTCCTCCTTGGCGAAGTGGAGGCGGACCAGGATGCGGCTCAAGCGGAGGATGGCCTCGTTGTACACCCGGGCGGGCACGCCCTCCGCCGCCTCCAGCCGGGCCAGCGCGTCATCGAGGCGGCCCAGTTCCTCCGTCACCGGCGAGAGGTCGAAGCGGTCCTGGACGGCGGTCGCGTACGCCTGGAGGCTGGCCTTCATGTCGGCCACCGTCGCCCGGAACCGGTGGGGCAGCCGCTCCCAGGTGGCCAGGCGCCAGACCACCGCGCCGTACACCTTGATGTCCCGGGTGAGGATCTCCCGGTCGGCGACCTCCAGGGTGTCCGCCTCGGTGTGCCACTCGATGTTGCCGCCGCAGCCGCCCACGCCGTAGTAGCCCTTCTCCGCCCGGAGGTCGTCGGGCATGGTGGAGGAGAGCATGAGGGTGCCGCTCACACCCAGGTTGTTGAAGGACCAGTCGCCCGCCCGGGGCGGCCGCTCGCCGGAGCTCTCGAGGCCCGTCACGTCCCGGATGGCCTGCTGGGTGAAGGCCTCTAGCTCCGGGGTCCACGAGACCTCCTTAAAGACCGTCGCCCACCGGCACCCGGGCGAGTCGCAGTTGACGTGGGCCACCGCGTTCTCCGCCAGGTCCACACCGAAGTGGTCCGCATACCAAGTGGAGCCGGCGTACCGGCCTTGGGAGTGGCCGGGCCACCAGGCAATGCGCACGGAGCGGCGGAGGGCTGCCCGGTGCTGCCAGAGACCGATGGCCAGCTCCAGGAGGGCGCCGTCGCCCACCGCGTTGTCGCCGATGCCGTAGTGCCACGAATCCAGGTGGCCATGGAGGAGGACGAACTTCTCCGGCTCCTCACAGCCCGGGATGGTGGCCACCGGGACAGGACATGGATAGAGGCCCTCCTCGAGCCAGGTCTTCACCGTGACGGTGAGCTCCCGGCCTTCGGCCTCCGCCGCCTTCACCCGCTCCAGGAGCTGATCACCGTCGGGGCGGCTGATGCCCACCACGGCCATGGTGGGCCGGCGGTGGTGGTTCTCCAGGTCGGGGCCGCCCCAGATGGGGGTGCAGATCGCCTCATGGATCCGCTCGCCGGGGTTGATGAAGATGGCGGCCGCCGCCCCTGTTTGCTGGATGTCCAGCACCTTCTGGGGGAGGGGGAGCCCCTCGGTGAGGACGATGGCGCCCTCCAGGTCGCCCGACGCGCCCGCCAGGTTGGAGTCGAAGAGGTCGCTGCTCCCCGTGGCGAAGCCCGAGGGCAGGTAGACCAGGCGCCCCGTCCGGCCCCCATCGCCGGTGGAGACGGAGAAGGAGGGCGTCTTGGCCTGCAGGGTGAGGGGGGCGTCGCCCTCCACCGTCACCTGGGCGCCCCGGGGCAGGCTGAGGTAGAGGGTGGGGGTGTACACCTCCACGGGCACGCCCGCCTCCCGGAGGCGCTCCTCGATGTACCGGGCGGCCTCCCGCTCATCGGCCGATCCCGACTCCCGGTTCAAATTGGCGAACCGCTCCACCAGCTGCCAGGCCGTCTCCCCGGTGAGGGAGGCAAGAAACTGGCCTTCTGCTTCGGTGGCTGAAAGGTGGGACTGGTTCTCGTGGTTGGCTGTGGTCACACGCGGGACTCCTTTCTACGCACCAGGCTTCATCGACCCATCTGTCATCAGAGGGACTCGGGCCCTGCACCCTTCATCAGGCGGAGGGAGGCCACGTTCCGGCCCGCGGTCAGCTTGGGCGGGCGGGGGTAGGCCCGCTTGGAGTGGTGCAGCCCAGCCGCCACCAGGGCCTCCAGGAACTTTACCCCTGCCAAGAGGGGGTTGACCACGGGCACGCCCGTCGCCTCGGCCAGCTCCCGCTCCACCCGCAAGAAGGCGAGGCTCATGCAGCCCAGGATGAGCACATCGGCCCCGTCCAGCTCCAGGGCCTGCCGGGCCGCCGCGGTCACCTGGGCGACGGTCCGCTCCCGGCTCTCCCGCATGGCCAGGACGGGCAGCTCCACCGCCCGCACGCCGGCCAGGCGGTCCCGCAAGCCCGTTCGGGCCACCTGATCATAGGTGGGGCCGATGGTGCTCACCGCCGGGGTGAGGACGGCGAAGCGCCGGCCCAGGGTGGCCGCCATGTGGAAGCTGGCCTCCCCCGGGCCCACCACCACCATCCCCTGGGCCACCTCCCGGAGGGCGTCCAGGCCCGGGTCGCCGGCGCAGCCCAGGAGGACGCCGTCGTACCCTTCCGCCTCCAGGCGCTCCACCTCCCGGGCGGCGCCCGGCACGCTCAGGTACTCCTCCAGGGCCGACTCGATGGAGGCGGGCCCTTCGGCCGCCTCCACCAAGTCCAGGCTGGTGCCGGGCGAGGCCAGCTCCTGCAGGACCGCCCGGCGGCGGGCCACCTCGTCGGGGCCCATGCTGAGGGAGATGGGGGCGGGGACCAGGTAGGCGAGCTTCATCCTTCCTGCCACCCCAGCTCCTCGACGCTCGCCCGGCCCTCGGCCAAGGCCGCGTAGCTGTAGAGCCAGCGGGCCATGGAGATTTCGAAGTCCAGCATGCCGGCCACGGTGAAGTACTCGTCGGTGGAGTGCTGCCGGCTGCCGTGGCCCAGCCCGCCCGTCACGTAGGGGACCCCCAGGATCCGCTCAAAGACGTAGTAGGGGGCGGAGCCGGGGTTGAGGGGCCAGATCTGGGGCGTGCGGCCCATGGCCTGGTAGGTGCCCAGCATCGCCTGGACCGCGTGCTCCTCCAGGCTCACCTTGGACCAGGGGTAGATGTTGAGGACCCGCATCTCGACCTCGGGGAAGCCGTGCTTGTCCAGGTGGCGCCGGATGGCCTGGGCGACCTTCTCGGGGTCCATCTCGGGCACGGTCCGCACGTCCACCTTGGCCAGGGCCCGGTGGGGCAGGAGGGTCTTGGTCCCCTCGCCGATGTAGCCGCCCACGATGCCGTCGATGTTCAGTTGGGGCTGGCTGAAGAGGCGCTTCCAGGCCTCAAAGCCCCGCAGGCCCCCCTTCAGCCGGCGGACGTGGTCGAACTCCATGAAGGGCCGCTCATCCAAGAGGCCGCTCTCCACCTGGCGGCGGAGGATCGCCTCCTCCCGCTCGGGAAGGGGCTTCACTCCATCGAAGAAGCCCTCCACCAGGATGTTCTCCTCCGCGTCCACCAGGGTGCTGAGGGCCTTCACCAGCCGCCAGGCGGGGTTGGCCACCCAGGCGTTGTAGGAGCCGTGGATGCCCCGCTCGGTGGGGCCGCCCCAGTCGCCGCCCCGGCACTCCAGCTCGAAGTAGAGGATCCCCTTGGTGCCCAGGGTCATGGAGGGGACGCCCTCCTCATCCTCGGAGAAGAAGGGGAAGAGGACGGCGTCGGCCTGCTTCAGCTCGTCCAGGTGCTCCTCCACGAAGGGGACGAAGTGGCGGCTCCCCATCTCCTCCTCGCCCTCGATGGCGAAGAGCAGGTTGACGGGGAGCTTGCCCGCCGCCTCCTGGTAGCGGGCCACCGCCCGGAAGAAGGCGGCGAGGGGGCCCTTGGTGTTGACCGCGCCCCGGGCGATGACCGCCTTGCCCAGCTTGGGCAGCTCCCGGATCTCGGCGGCCCAGGGGTCCACGGACCAGTCGGGCTCGTCCGCCGGCATCACATCGTACATGCCGTAGACCAGGACCGTCTTGGGCGCGCCCTGATCGAGGCGGCCGGAGACGATGGGGTGCCCGGGGGTGGGGACCACCCGGGCCTCCCCGCCCAGCTCCCGGATGAAGCGGGCCACGTTCTCCGCGGTCTCCTGGATGCCCTCGCCGGTGTAGCTGATGCTGGGCGTCCGGAGGAATTCCCGCACCTTCTCCAGATCCTCGTTGAAGCCCTCCCGGATCCGCTGGATCACGGGCTGGAGGGGTTCAGGGACGTTCGCTTGCTGCATCATCGGTTCGCCTCCCGGATATCCCACAGATGGGCACGGCTTTCGAAGTAGAAGATGTCAGGGTCGGCGTTGATCACCCGCTCGTTCACCGCCGCGAGCATGTTGGGGTAGTAGAGGAAGATGACGGGCACCTTCTCCTGCAGGACCACCTGGAGCTGGTCGTAGAGGACCTTCCGCTTGGCGGGATCCCGCTCCGCGCCGGCGGTCTCGATCAGCTCGTCCACCTCGGGGTCGGAGAAGTTGGCCAGGTTGTACTGGCCGCCGGTGCCGAAGGTGGAGCTGACGTGGTCCGGGTCGAAGGTGTCGGTCCAGCCCAGGAGGGCCATGTCGAAGTCATCGGCGAAGACCCGGGCCAGCACCGAGGGGAAGTCGAGGCGCTGGATCCGCACGGGGATGCCGATGGCCTGCAGGTTGGCCTGGATGATGGTGCCCGTCCGCTCCCGCTGGACGTTCCCGGTGGGGACCAGAAGCTCCAGGGCCTGGCCCGGCTTCCAGCCCGCCTCCGCGAGCAGCGCCTTGGCCCGCTCAGGATCGTAGGGCAGGGGCTCCAGCTCCTCGTTGACGTAGGGCGTCACCGGCGAGAAGGGCCCCACGGCCAGCACCGCCTCGCCCCGGTAGAGCTGGTCCACCATCAGCTGCCGGTTGATGGCCAGGTGGAGGGCCTGGCGGACCCGGGCGTCAGCCAGGTAGGGCTTGGCCGTGTTGATGGCGACGAACTGGTACCCCAGGGAGGGCTGGGTGACCGGCCGCAGGTGGGGCGTGTTCTTCACCAGCTCCCAGTCTTCCAAGGGCACCTCGCCGATGCCGGGCCCGGCCACCAGGTCGATCTCGCCCCGGATGAGCTGGGTGGCCATGGAGGGGGCGGGGACGATCCGGACGAAGATCCGGTCCACCTTGGCCGGCCCCCGGAAGTAGGCGTCGTTCCGCTCCAGCTCGATGTACTGGTCGGTCACGTAGCGGACGAAGCGGAAGGGGCCGCTGGCCACCGTGGGGTTGAGGAGCGCCTCGGCCCGGGCCAGTTCCTCAGGGGAGAGGCCGGCCAGCAGGTGCCGCGGGATGATGTAGAGCCCCGTGCCGAACTGCTCCAGGAAGCGGGCCGGGTCCACCGCGCTCTTGGTGGTGATGGCGATGGTGTGGTCGTCGATCACCCGCACGCCGGAGATCTCGGGACCCGTCATCTTCCCGTTGGCGTCCAGCCCCTCGATGGCCCGGAGGGCGCTACCCCGGTTGGTCTGCACCCCGGGCGTGGCCACCGTCTCGATGGTGAAGAGGACGTCGTGGGCCGTCAGGGGCTGGCCATCGTGCCAGGTGGCCTCCGGATGCAGGTGGAAGGTGAAGGTCTTCCCGTCCGGCGAGACCTCCCAAGACTGGGCCAGCCGGGGGGTGAAGGTGAAGTCCGGCTGCAGGTCGACCAGGGTGTCGTAGATGAAGCGGACGATGAAGTAGCCGTAGCTCGAGTCGGCGTTGATGGCGCTCAAGTTTCCGGGCGCGCTCCACATGCCGACCCGGATCACCTTCTCGCTCGCGGCGCCGGCGGGCGCGCCGGCCAGGGCGACCAGAAGGATAAGGAAGGCTACGGCCATCGCGCGGATGGTCTGACGCATGGGACAACCTCCTTGTCGTGTGGCCCTTGTGGGAGCCGTGTTTGAGCCCTTTTCAGAGCCTTACTTGAGCCGTGGGTCGAGGGCGTCGCGAAGCCCGTCGCCGACGAAGTTGATGGAGAGGACGGCGACGACGATCATCAGCCCAGGCGGGAGCCAGAGCCACGGCATGGAGCCGAGGACCCCCATGGACTGGGCGTCGGTGAGCAGGTTCCCCCAGCTGGCCGTGGGCGGCTGCACCCCCATGCCCAAGAAGCTCAGGGAGGCCTCCTGGATGATGGCCTGGGCCGCCCCGAAGGTGGCCGCGACCAGCACCGGGGGAAAGGCGTTGGGGATCAGGTGGCGGAGGAGGATCCGCCCGTCGGGCACGCCCAGAGCCCGGGCGGCCTGGATGAAGTCCTGCTCCTTTAGCTTGAGGATCTCCGCCCGGACCAGGCGGCAGATCTGGGGCCACCCCAAGAGCCCCAAGACCAGAATGACGTTCATCAGGCTGGGCCCCAGAACACTGACCAGCACCAGGATGATCATCAGCGGTGGGAAGGAGAGGATCATGTCGGTGAAGCGCATGATGGCGCTGTCCACCTTCCCGCCCAGGTACCCGGCCAGCCCGCCCAAGAGGACCCCCACCACCACGTTGATCAGGGTCGCGCCCAGCCCCACCGAGAGGGAGATCCGGCTGGCGAAGAGGAGCCGGCTCAGCACATCCCGCCCCAGGGAGTCGGTGCCCAAGGGGTGTTCCACCGAGGGCGGGGCGGAGAAGGCGAAGAGATCCATGGCGTTGGGGTCATGGGGCGCGAGGAGGGGCGCGGCCAGGGCGGCCAGGCTCATCAGGATCAGGACGACCAGCCCCGTCACCGCCAGCCGGTGACGGAGGAACCGGCGGACCACCAGGGCCCAGTAGCTGTCCCCTGCGGGACGGACCCCCCACCGGACCAGGCTGCGATTCTTCTGGGCAATGGATGAAGCCACCCGATTCACCTTCTCCTCGTCGTTCCTCAAAGCCACACCGTTCCTCGGAAAGACGTCACTCGTAGCGGATCCGCGGGTCCGCCACCCCGTAGAGGATGTCAGCCAGGAGGTTGCCGGCCAGCACCATGACGGCCGCGAGCAGGTTGAGGCCCATGAGGGTGGGGTAGTCCCGTCCCAGGATGGCCTGGATGGTCAGCCACCCCATGCCGGGCCACTGGAAAACCTGCTCGGTAATGATCGAACCCGCGATCAGGGCCGGAAGCTGGAGGCCCGCCATGGTGATCACCGGCAGCAGGGTGTTCCGGAGCACGTGGCGGACCAGGACCTGCCAGGATCCCAGGCCCTTGGCCCTGGCCGTGCGGACGAAGTCCTGCCGGAGCACCTCCAGGGTGCTGGAGCGGACCAGCCGGAGCATGAGGCCCAGGTTGGCCAGGGCAAGGACCGCCGCGGGCAGGATCAGGTGGCGGAGGCGGTCGGTCCAGTGGGCGGCGCCGCCCAGGCTGGTCATGCCGCCCGAGGGGAGCCAGCCCAGCTTCAGGCTGAAGACGTAGATGAAGACCAGCCCCGTGAAGAAGGTGGGGAGGGAGACTCCCAGAAGACCCACAACGCCCGTGGCGTAATCGAGCCCCGAGTAGGGCCGGACGGCCGAGGCGATCCCCAAGGGAATGGCCAGGAGGTACGCGACGAGGAGGGCGGTCCCCATGAGGAGCAAGGTAGGCCCGACCCGCTCCCCGATCCGCTCGAGAACGGGCTCATAGGTGGTGTAGGAGTAGCCCAGATTCCCCTGGACGAGCTCACCCAGCCAGCGGGCGTAACGGACCAAGAAGGGGTCGTTCAGCCCCAACGCCTCCCGCCGGGTGGCCCGGTCGGCCTCGGTCAGGTTGGGATCGATCAAGAGGTCGACGGGGTCGCCGGGGGCCAGGTTGATGATGGCGTAGTTGATCAGGGTGATCCCCAGCACCACCGGGATCATGATGACCAACCGGCGGACGATGTACTGGCTCATGCCTTCTGCCCCCTCGCAAGCCGCGGCTGGCGTGGCGCCAGCCCCGCTCCCTGCCGAGCCGTCATCCCCAGCCGGGCGCCGATCTCGGCCGCGGCCACCCGGACCACCTCGCCCAGGCGGCGCAGGTGCTCCAGGGAGAGGCGGGCGGCGGGACCGGCCACGCTCACCGCGCCCACGGGCCAACCGCTCGAATCCAGAATGGCGGCCCCCACCGCGCGGGCGCCCGGGTCCACGTCGTTGTCGCTGATGGCAAAGCCGTCGGCCCGGACCTGGGCCAGGAGCCTCCGCAGCTCCGCCGGGTCGACGACGGTCCGGTCCGTGTACCGGGGAAGCTGGGGCGCTTGCTCCAGCACCCGGGCCTGCCAGTCGGCCGGCAGGGCGGCCAGGATGGCCAGAGGGCAGGCCCCCGCGTGCAGGGGGTACCGCCCGCCCAGCCGGGCCGTCAGCCGGACGGGCTGGGGGCTCTCCCGGGCGTCCACCAGCACCGCCTCCAGCCCGTGCAGGGCCACCAGGTGGATGGTCTCGCCCGTTTCCAGGGCGAGGCGGTCGAGAACGGGCGCGGCGGCTCGGACCAGCCCCATGCCCCGCTGGACGTGTCCCGCCAGGTAGAGCAGGGCCGTGCCCAGGCGGTACCGCTCGGTCTGGGGGTTTTGCTCCACCAACCCCCACACTTCCAGGGTCTTTACCAGGCGGAAGACCTGATTCTTGTTGAAGCCGAGCCGGACCGCCAGCTCCGTCAGCCCCAGCTCCTCCACGTCGTCAGCGGCCAGGGCCTGGAGGAGCCGGCATGCCTTCTCCACGCTCTGGATGATGTACGAACGACCTTCCCGTTGGTTGGGCACCCGAAGCACCTGCCTGGGGAGATGGAGCAGAGAGCGTTAGATTCTACCAAACACCGTTTGCTCCAGCATATTGGTCGTCGGTATACGACGTGGTGGAGCGAATTCCTTCCCGGTGAGGCAGATTTCTTGATGAAGGCCGTCGCGAGGAGCGCGATTGGGTGCGTAATGCAGAACCAAACGGGGGAACAATGGGCAGTATTCGTACAAAAGGGGAGCCTGGGGCCGTGGGTTCCCCCGGAGGAAGGGGCTCATGAGGCGCGGGCGCAGGGCCGGGGAGCCCGCCGGCGGCCCGGGTGGCCCCTCAGGGAAGGGCCCGAAAAGACCGGACCCGCCCAGGCGGGCGGGTCCGGGAGGGAGGGGGTGAGGTTCCTGGGTCAGCCTGAAGCTCGGGAAGCGAGGAGCGCGGCGAGACGGCGCTGGTGGGCCACCACCACAGGGGCCCCGCAGCCGGGGGCGGGGAGGACGTCGGCCTCCACGTCGTAGAGCTCCCGGACCAGCTCGGGGCTCACAATCTCCCGGGGCGGTCCGGCGGCCACCAGGCGGCCGTCCCGCATGGCGACCAAAACGTCGGCGAACCGGGCCGCGGCGGTGAGGTCGTGGAGGACCATCAGGATCATCCGGCCGCTCTTGGCGGCCAGCTCCCGGATGAGGCAGAGGACCTCCACCTGGTGGCCCAAGTCCAGCATGCTGATGGGCTCATCCAGGAGGATGACGGGCGTCTCCTGGGCCAAGACCATGGCCAGCCAGCCCCGCTGGCGCTGGCCGCCGGAGAGCTGATCCAGCCGCCGGTGGGCCAGCTCGGTGGTCCCGGTGAGCTCCAAGGCCGCCTGCACCGCCCGGGCGTCCTCCTGGGACCACTGCTGGAAGAGGCCCTGGTGGGGGTGCCGGCCGAAGCGGACCAGATCGGCGACGGTCATGGCCTCGGGGGCCTGGGGCGACTGGGGGAGGAGGGCCACCCGGCGGGCCGCCTCCTTGGGCCGGAGGCTCCAGAGGTCTTCCCCGTCCAGGAGAACCCGGCCCCGGGCCGGCCGGTGGAGGCGGGCGATGGCCCGCAGGAGGGTGCTCTTGCCGCAGCCGTTGGGGCCCACGATGGCCACCACCTGGCCTGTCTCCACCCGCAGGCTCACGTCGTCGACGGCCACCACATCGTCATAGCAGGCTCGCAGGTGCTCCACCACCAGCTCCATCTCAGAACCCCCTCGCAGACGTTTCCCGGAAGAGGACCCAAAGGAGGAAGGGCCCGCCCAGGATGCTGGCCACCACGCCCACCGGCACCTCGACGGGGCCGGCCACCACCCGCCCCAGGGTGTCGGCCACCACCACCAAGAGGGCCCCCAGAATCCCCGACAGGATCAGGGGGACCCGGGTCGGCTCAGAGAGGCGGCTGGCCAGAATGGGCGCCGCCATGGCGATGAACGCGATGGGCCCGCCGATCCCCACCGCCAGCCCCGCCAGGGTCACGGCGAGCAGCATGACGGCCACCTGGACCCGCCGCACCGGCACCCCCAGGGAGGCGGCCACCTCTTCACCCAGCTGGAGCACGCTCAGGGGCCGGCCCACCAGAAGGACCAGCGGCAGCAGGAAGGCCAGGGCGACGGCCACGGGCAGGGCGACCAGATAGCCCCGGCCCGCCAGGCTCCCCACCGTCCAGGCGAAGACGGCGGTGGCGGTGGTGATGTGCTCCTGGGCCAAGACCAAGTTGATGTGGGCATCGATCAGAGCCGCCAGGGCAATGCCCACGACCAGGAAGCGGTAACTCCGGGTGCCCGGCCCACCGGAGATCAGGAGGAGGGCCAGGGCCACCGCCAGGCCGCCCAGGGGCCCCACCCACCAGGGGCCCAGGCTGTTGCCCGTGGCCAGGACCACCGCCAGGATGGCTAAGGCGGCCCCCTCGTTCACCCCCAGGGTGTTGGGGGTGGCCAGGCGGTTGCGGGAGATGGTCTGGGTGAGGCAACCTGCCAGGCCCAGCGCCGCCCCGGCCAGCATCCCCGCCACGATCCGGGGGAGGCGGATCTTCTGGATGAGAAGGACCGCCGTCGGCGTCCCCTGACCCACCATGGCCCGGGCCGCCTCCCAGGGCGAGAGGGCAAAGGAGCCGACGGCCGCGGACCAGACCACCGCCGCGGCCAGGGCCAGCCCCGCGGCCACAGCGACGAGGACGGCCCGCAGGGGCACCAGAACCGACAGGGAACCGGCCCGGAGGACCCGGGTGCCCGGGGGCGCGCCGGCCGGCCGGTCGGGCTGGGCCAGGGTTGGGGTCACGGCGGATCCCAAGACGTGGCTTGGCTGATGGGCGGGGTTCATCGGTTCTGCCCTCCCGGTCCGTGCAAGATGAGCATCCGCTTGGAGCGGGCGATGAGGATGAGCAGGGGGGCCCCGATGTAGGCCAAGAGCACGCTCACCGGCGCCTCGTGGGGCCGGATGATCACCCGAGAAAGGATGTCGGCGGCGAGCAAGATGCCAGCGCCGGCCACCAGGGAGAGGCCGATCTGCTGCCCCAGGCGGGGTCCCGCCAGGGCCCGGGCCAGGTGGGGCGCGATCAGGCCCAGGAAGGAGATGGGGCCCGCCATGGCCACCGCCGCCGCGGTGAGCAGGGTGACCGCCAGGGAGACCACCGCCCGCACCAAGCCCGGCCGATGCCCCAGGGCCCGGGCCACGTCATCCCCCAGGAAGAGGGCGGAGAGGGGCTTCACCATGAGGAGGGCCAGGAGGAGGCCGGCGGCCACCGCGGGCAGCATCTCCAAGACCCGCTCCAGAGGGACCGCGGCCACCGTCCCCAGCATCCAGAACCGGTACTCCTCGTAGACGTCGGCGTTGGTGACCAGGAGGTAGGAGGTGAGCCCCCGGAAGGTGGCTCCCAAGGCCGATCCCGCCAGGACCAGCCGCAAGGGGGAAGCGCCTACCCGTCCCGTGGCGGCCACCGCCAGGACCAGGAGGCTGGCGACCAGGGCGCCGCCGAAGGCCCAAGCCAGGGAAGAGGCGCTCCGCCCCGTGTGCGCGGCGAGGGTGAGGCCCAGGACCACGCCCAGGGCGGCCCCGGCGTTCACCCCCAAAAGCCCCGTCTCCGCCAGAGGGTTCCGGGTGACGGACTGCATCAGGACGCCCGCCGTCCCCAGGGCGCCGCCCACCACCAGCGCCGCCAGGGTCCGGGGCAGGCGCAGGGTGGTGATCACCATGTGGACGTAGCTGTTCTCCACCGCTTCCGGCCGCCCCAAAAGGAACGCCAGGGCCTGGGCGGGTCCCACCGAGCCGGCCCCGATCAGGATCGAAAGGAGCGCCAGCGCCAGGGTGGCTGCCACCAGGAGGAAGATGGGCCAGGCCGGCGGCGTGAGCCCCAGCTCGTTTGGGGTGGCCTCCCCTCGCGGGCTGGCGCCGAGGCCCTTGGGGATGGCGGGCCCGCCGCCTCGAATCAACTGCTCCACGGAGCTCCCCCCTTGCCGCTCGCGCACCTGAAGGGCCCGGCGGGCGCTGCTGAAGCCGGGCGGGCGCCCGGGGGCGAGCGCCCCGGGCCCCCAGCAGGCCCCGGAGCTACCGGCTGCCCAGGGCCTTCTCCACGTCGTCCAGAATGGCCATGGCCGCGATGGGCCCGATGGCGCTGCTCCAAAGGGAGCCATCCACCAGCGTGATGTGCCCCTCCTTCACCGCGTTCAGCTGCTGGAAGGCGGGGGTGTTCATCACCTGCGTCATCGCCGCCACCGCCTCCCCCTCAGCGGCCAGGGTACCGACGAAGATCCAGTCGGCATCGAGGAGGTCGAGCATCTCCAGGCTGAGGGTGGGGGAATGGCCCGTGCCGGCCCCGCTCTGCTGGTGCGCGGGCCGCCTCAGGCCCAGATCGGCGATGACCGTGCTGGAGAAGGCGCCGGGGAGCATGTAGACCGGACCCTGGGCATTCCAGCGGACGATGCTCACCTCGGCGTTGGCCCGCTCGCCCAGGCTGGCCCGGACCTCGGCCAGGCGGGCTTCATAGGCCTGGAGGACGGCCTGGGCTTCGGCCGTCTTCCCGACCGTCTCGGCCACCCGCTGGAAGATGGTCCGCCAGTGCTCGCCCGTCTGGAAGGTGACCACCGTGGGGGCGATGAGCCGCAGCTGGGCCAGGATCTGCTCGTCGGCCAGGTTGCCGGCCAGGATCAGGTCGGGCTGGGCCGCCAGGACCGCCTCGATGTTCGGGGCGTTGATGGCGCCCACAATGGGGATGCCGGCCGCCCGGTCCCCCAGATAACGGGGCGTGCCCGTCTGGCCCCGGCCCTGGACGGTCCCCACGGGCTTGACGCCCAGGGCCAGGAGGGAGTCCAGGTCGGCCTCACTCAAGGCGACGATCCGCTTCGGTTGGGCCGGCACCGTGACCTCCATGCCGCGCGCGTCGACGACGATCCGAGTGGCTCCTTGGGCTTGGGAGACGGGGGTCGGAGCTGCCAGCGGCGCGACGGTGAAGGCGACGGCCAGAAGGGCCAGAAGGCCTACGGCTGGCCCGATGAGACGCTTGATTCCCATGATTTACCCTTGCGCTCCTCTCGCCTGTCGGGCCCGGGGCGGACCGCCAAGAAACCCGACCAATTTACTTTGGATTCAATCCTACAAAGAAGCGCCTCGGAGGACGCATACGCTCCGACTTAGAACCCGTTCGTAACAGGGTCCAAGTCCTAATAAGTAATCGTGATCACGATCACAGCCCTTGGGCGGCTCTAAGATAACCACATCGTTGGCTGGCGTCAAGTCTCTTCTTTTTGCTAGGGCTTACGAGGCTTGAGAAAGGCCGGAAAGGCACGTTGGGCGAAGCGTTCTTTCGAAAAGGGATGATGGTCAAGGGGGGATGGCGGTGGCCACAGGGTCTACCGGGCGGGGCCAGGGGTTGTGGGCTCGCCTCGGCCGGTGGCTGAGGGCGTCCGGCCCGGTGGTGGGGATCCTCGTCGGGGCCGCGGTGGGGCTCCTCGGGGTGATCCACCTGTTTTTCGGATGGGGTGCGGCCTGGGCGGAACGGGGCCATGCCGGGGAGGTGCTCCATCCGGAGGCGCCCATCCCCGCCCGGGTGGTCCGGGTGGTGGACGGCGACACCTTCATCGTGGCCGTGGGGGGAGCGCCTGCGGCGTCGGTGCGCTTGATTGGGGTGGACGCCCCCGAGCGGAGCCACCCCACCCGGGGGCCGGAACCGTACGGTGAGGCGGCGGCCCGCTTCCTCCAGGAGCTCTTGCCCCCGGGGACCATCGTCCGCCTAGAGTTTGACGCGGAGGTGGCCGACACCAACGGGCGGCTGCTCGCCTACGCTTACCTGCCCGACGGGCGGATGGTGAATGAGGTGCTCCTGGAGGAGGGGTACGCGCAGCTCTACACCTTCCCGCCCAACATCCGGTACGTGGACCGGCTCCTCCGGGCCCAGCGGGCGGGCCGGGAGGCCAACCGGGGGCTCTGGGCCCTCAACGGGCCTGCGCCTGACGGCTCCGGCGAAGGGGGGCCGCCCCGGGTGCAGGTGGCCTCCGTCAACCTGGAGGCCGAGTGGGTGGAGATCTGGAACGGGGGCACCGAGCCCGTCGACCTGACGGGTTGGGTGCTGGTCAGCCTCCGGGGCGACCAGCGGTTTGCCTTCCCCGAGGGGTTCGTTCTGGCCCCCGGCGCGGCGGTGACTATCACCAGCGGCCGGGCCTTCCGCCACCAGCCGCCGGAAGTGCTCGGGTGGACGGAGAAGGACGTCTGGAACAACGCCGGCGATCCGGCGGTCTTGGTCGATCCGGCGGGCCGGGAGGTGCACCGCTTTCCCTGATGCTCCCACCGACGACCGCCCCGGAGCGACCCTCTGGAGCCTAAACCCTCCAAAAGGACGGCCTGGCAGGGGAGCGTCCGCCTCTCGTCTTGCGGGATGCCGCTCTGCCAGGCCGGGGATCTGCCCGCCGGGAACGGAACGCCCATGACGCGAGCAGCCTCCCTGGGCAAGAGTCTGCCCACCGGGAGCGGACTCTAGGCCTGCTCCCCATCACGCCGGCCCGAGCGGGGAGACGGTTACCTCCTGGCGGAGCCGTGCGAAGGTCTCAGGCTGGATGAGGCCGCCGCCGAAGGTGGTCACGTCGGTGGAGCCGGCGGCGATGGCCCGGGCCAGCAGCTCGGGCCAGCCCAGGTTTTCGTACAGCCCCGCGCTCAGCGCGGCCACCATGCTGTCTCCCGCGCCGATGGGGTCGACCACCGGCACCTGGGGGGCGCGGCCCCGCCACACGCCTTGGGGGGTGACGGCCAGGGCGCCCGCCGCGCCCAGGGAGACCACCACCTGGCCCACCCCCCGCCGGAGCAGGTCCTGGGCCAGGGCGACCAGGCGGTCCAGATTCCCGGGATCGGCGCCGTCGGCTGCCACTTCGGGCTCGAGGGAGGCGGGATCGGCCGCCCCGTCGAGGGCGGCCAAGGTCTCCAGCTCGCTCCGGTTGGGCTTGATCAGGTGGGGGCGAGCCTCCACCGCCAGGCGGAGGGGCTCGCCGCTCGCATCGACGATGGTGATGGCGCCGGCCCGGCGGGCCCGCTCCACCACCTGGGCATGGAAGGCGTCGGGCAGGGCGGGGGGGAGGCTGCCGCTGCAGACCACCACCCGGGCCTTGGGGATCCAGGCATCCAGAACCCGGTCCAGCTTGGCCCGCTGCTCTGGGGTGAGGCTCAGGTCGCCCTCTCCGTTGATCACCGTGGCGTCGCCCGAGTGGCTGTCGACGATGAGGGTGCAGGTCCGGGAGAGGCCGCCCACCTCCACCAGGGTGGCGGGAATCCCTTCGTCGGCCAGGTTCTCCCGGATGAAGCGCCCCGCCCATCCGGCGACCAGACCCACCAGATGGACGGGAGCGCCCAAGGCGCGGAGGGCTCGGGCCACATTGGCCCCCTTGCCCCCGGCCACGGCCAGGCTCCGTCCGGTCCGGAAGATCCGCCCCGTTTGGAAGCCGGGCACATCCACGGTGTGGTCGATGGCCAGGTTGGGGCCGACGACGAGGATCATGGTCGGGCCTCCTTTGGAAAGGTCACCTTCCCCAGGGTGACGGGCGGGGCCAGGCCCAAGCCGGGACGGGCCTGCAGGCTCATGCCCGGCCGGCCAGGCGGGCCAGGAGCGCCTCAAGGTCGAGGCGGGTGAAGTCGCTGATCACGTCGTGGGCGCCCTTGGCCTTCAAGACCTCAGCCGGCTCGCTGGTGGCCAGGCCCACGCAGTAGGCACCCGCGCGGATGGCCGCCTCCACGCCCGCCGGGCTGTCCTCGAAGACGACGCACTGGGCCGGCGGGACGCCCAACCGGCGGGCCGCCTCCAGGAAGATGGTGGGATCGGGCTTGGCCAGGGGCACATCGTGGCCGCTGACCAGGACTTGGAACAGGGGCCGCACGCCCAGCTGCTCGGTGATGAGCTCCGCATTCTCCCGGGGCCCGGAGGTGGCGACGGCCAAGGGCACCTGCCGCTCGGCCAGGGCCCGGATCGTCTCCACCACGCCCGGCACCGGCGGAACCTGGGCGGCCAAGTGCTCCCGGTAGAAGGCTTCCTTCTCGGCCGCGATGCGGAGCCGTTCCTCGTAACTCCACCGGCCCGGATAGAGCTCTTCGAGAAACTCATCGTTCCGCCGGCCATTGATGTACTTGGCGTAGGTGGCCTCGTCAATCTCGATGCCGTACTGCTTGCCGAAAGCCTTCCAGGCCTGGAAGTGGGCCGGGTTGCTGTCGACCAGAACCCCGTCCATGTCGAAGATCGCTGCAGGCATGGCGTCCCCTCCGTTTGAAACCTGGCCCCATTCTACCCGGAGGGCCCCACCCCGTAAAGGCGGGCGGGCTGGTGCCCCCGGGGCAGGAGGGGCGTTCGGCGCCCACGAAGGCATCCAGAGACTGGATGGGCCCGCAAGGCCCTGCGGGGGAGAGCCTGTGCAGATTCTTTGTGCCGGAGATTTCCATATCGGACGGCGCCCGACCCGCCTGCCGCCCGAGGCGGGCGTCGGGTTGAGCGCGGCCCAGGCATGGCAGGATCTGGTCGCCCTGGCTTTGGAGCGCTCGGTGGATCTGGTGGTCTTGACGGGGGATGTGGTGGACCGGGACAACCGGTACTTCGAGGCCTTCGGCCCCCTGGAGGCGGGGCTGGACGCGCTGGCCCGGGCCCGCATCCCCGTCGCGGCCGTGGCGGGCAACCACGACTACGACGTCCTTCCCCGCCTGGCCGAGAGTTTCCCGGGGAACTTCCACCTCATCGGGGCGGGGGGCCGCTGGGAGCGGGTCACCCTGGCCACGAAGGGCGGGACGGTCCACCTGGACGGCTGGTCCTTCCCCAGGGAGCATGTCACGTCCGATCCCTTGGCGGCGTACGCGCTCGCGCCGCCGAGGGAGGGCCTCTGGCTGGGGCTTCTCCACGGTGATCTGGACCAGCCGGGCAGCCACTACGCGCCCCTCACCATGGAAGGGCTCCGGCAGGCCGGCCCCGTGGCGTGGCTTTTGGGCCACATCCACAGCCCCCGGCTCATCTCCGCCGGGGCGGGCGCGGACCTCCTCTATCCCGGCTCGCCCCTGGCCCTGAGCCCCAAGGAACCGGGGCCTCATGGCCCGTGGCTCTTGGAGGTGGGGGGCGACGGACGCCTCCGCTTTGAGCACCTGCCCCGCTCCAGGGTCCGCTACGAAGTGGTCGAGGTGGATCTGACCGGTGTGGAGACCGAAGAGGCGATCCGCCCCCGGGTGGCGGAGGCGGTCCGGGAGCGGCTGGAGGGGGTGCTCGTGGAGGCGGGGGAGCACCTCCAGCACCTCCTCTGCCGGATCCGGGCAACGGGCCGGACCCGGCTGCACCGGCGGGTGGCCCGGGCCATCGAGCCGGCCGTGGAGGATCTCGCCATCCGGCGGGGCCAGGCGGTGGCGACGGTGGAGTCGGTGGTGGTGGATACCCGGCCCGTGTGGGACTTGGCGGGGCTGGCCGCGGGAAGCGGGCCGCCGGCGGTGCTGGCCCGGCTCCTCCTCATCCTCCAGGAGGGGGAGGCGTCCCCCCAGCGAGCGGAGCTCCTCACCGAGGCCCGCACGGTGTTGAAGGGGCTGGCCGGCCGGCCGCCCTACGGGCTCCTCGATCGGGATCCGGCGGCCGAGGTGGCGCCCGATGATGAGGCGCTGGCCCGGCTGGTGGAGCGGCAGGGCTGGCTCCTGTTGGACGAGCTCCTGGCCCAGGGCGGAGGGGGTGAGCCCTTTGCGGCGGGTGAAGCCTGAAGGGTCCCAAGAGCGTTCCCAAGAGGTTGTCCGAGGGGTGTTCCCCGAGGCGGTCGCCCCACGGGCCGAGGGCGGGGCAGACGGTGGGGCGCGGCCCCAGTTCGCCTTGGAGCGGCTGGAGATCCGCCGGATGCCCGGCTTCCGCCGGCAGGGCTTCACCCTCGATGGGCTCTCGGAAGGGATCAACGTGATCTACGGGCCCAACGGGGCGGGGAAGACCACGACGGCCCGGGCCATCGAGGCGCTCCTTTGGCCCAACGAGGCCTTCCAGCCCGGGGATGCCCTCTTTGGCCGGTTCCGGCTGGGGAACGAGCGGTGGACGGTGGAGCTGGAGGACACCCGCCAGGTGTGGCAGCGGCACGGCCGGCCGGCGGAGCGGCCCTCGTTCCCCGGGGAGCTGGCCCGGCACCGGTACCGCCTCTCCCTGACCGAGCTCCTCCACGTGGATGACGCTGCCTTCGCCGGGCAGATCGTGCGGGAGTCGGCGGGCGGGTACGACGTGGCCGAAGCCGCCCAGCGGCTGGGCTTTGGGCAGCGTCCCGGGGGCCACCAGAAGGCGGGCAAGGCGCTGGAAGCCGCCCGCCAGAAAGTGGAGCGGGCCCAGCGAGAGCAGGAGCAGCTCCAGCAGGCGGAGCAGCGCCTGGCCGCCTTGGAGGCGGGCGCGGCCGAGGCGGCGGCCGCCGCTGAGGAGGCCCACCGGCTGGACCGCTGGATCGAGCTGGCCGAAAGCCGGGCCGTGGAGGCCGAACGGCGCCGGGCGCTAGACGCCTTCCCCCCGTGGATGGAGGCCCTAACGGGCGATGAGATCCATCGCCTCGCCCGCCTGGAGGCGGCCCAGCGGGAGGCCGAGGCTGACCGGCAGGCGGCGGAGCGGGCCCGGCAGCAGGCGGTGGAACTCCGGGAGGCCCAGGGGTTGCCCGAAGGGGGGCTCTCCCTGGAGGAACTGCACCAGCTCCGGGAGCGCCACCAGAGCCTGGAGGAGCGGGAGCGGGAGTGCCGGGAGCTCCAGCGGCAGCTGGCTCAGGCCGAGGAGGCCCTAGAGACGGAAAGCCGCCGGCTGGGGGGCGAGGTGGAGGTGGGGCGGCTGGCCACGCTGAACCGGGAAGCCCTCCAAACCCTGCACCAGGCGGCGGCGGAAGGCCAGGCTCTGGAAGAGGAGCGGCGGAGCCTGGAGGCCCAACGGGCCCGGTTCGCGAGGGCCGGCGAGGGGCCCGGCGACGAAGGGCCCGACGAACGCCGCCTCTGGCAGGGGATGGACCTCCTGAGCCGCTGGCTCCGGACGCCCGACACCACCCAGCACGCCCAGCACCGGCGGCAAGCCCTCGGGGTGGCCCTGGTCGGGGTTGCGGCGACCCTGGCGGGGCTGGTCTTGGGCGGTGGCGCCCTGCTTGTTGGGTTGGTGGCGGCCGGGGCGGGGCTGGCCCTGGCCTGGGGTGTGGCCCGCTGGCTCTTCGCCGCCCCGGAGGATCTCCGGGGGACGTTGGTGGCTCAGTACCGGGCGCTGGGCCTGCCTGAGCCCGCCGGCTGGAGCCCGGACGGGGTGGCCGGGCTCCTCGCGGACCTCCTGGAGGACCTGGCCCGGGCCAAGGAAGAGGCCTACCGGCAGGCCCGGCACCAGGAGCTCTCCCGCCAGCTGGCTGAGGTGGAGTCCCGTCTGGAGGGCTGGCGGCAGGGGTGGGAGGCTCTCCTGGCCGAGCTGGGGCTGGCCACCAGCCTGCCGGCCGCCGACGGTGTCTGGCTGGCCGAGCGGATCGCGGCCTGGCAGTCGGCCCAGGGCCGGGTGGAGGAGGTGCGGGCGGCCCTCCTGGACGCGGAGGCCGAACGGGACCGGGTGATGGCCCAGCAGGCGGCGGCGCTGGCCCCCTACGGGTACGCGGCCTTGGAAACCCGGGAGGCCCTGGCCGGGGCCTTGGCCGGGCTGGAGGCCCGGCGGGAGCGCTGGGAAAAGGCCCGGCAGGCCGAGCGGGAGGCCCTCCAGCAGGCCCGGGCCAAGGAGGCGGAGGTGCGCCGCCTCCGCCAGGAACGGCAGGAGCTCTTCCAGCGCCTGGGTTTGGACGGGGACGATCCGGCGGCCGAGGCGGCTCTGCGGCAGGCGGTGGCCGACCTGGAGCGGTACCGGGCGCTGCAGAAGGCGTGGGAGGAAGCTTCGTGGCGGCTGGAGCGGGCACGAGAAGAGCTGGCCGCCCTGGGCCTCGATCCGGACAGCCTCCCCGAGCGGAGCTTGGAGGAACTCCGCCTGGCGCAGCAGGTGGCCCGACGCCAGGCCGATGAGGAGCAGCACCTCCGGGAGGAGATGGTCCGCATCCAGGAGCGGATCCGGCAGGCCAAGGCGGCCCACGACCTGGAAGAGGCCTTGGCCGAGGAGGATGCGGCCCGGGAGCAGGTGCTCGACCTCTTCCGGAAGGAGGCGGCCACGACCCTGGGGGCGTGGCTGGCCGGGCTGGTGCAGGCCCACAGCCGGGAGAGCGAGCGGCCCCAGGTCTTCCACCGGGCCAGGGAGCTCCTCCACACGGTGACCAAGGGCCGATACACTTTGGAGCTGGAGGAGGGGGACCCGCCCGCTTTTCGGGCCTTGGAGACGGCCACGGGCGAGGGCCGCGCGCTGGATGAGCTCTCCAGCGGCACCCGGGTGCAGCTCCTCCTGGCGGTGCGGGTGGCCTTTGTGGAGACCCAGGAGCAGGGCGCCCGGCTCCCGCTCATCTTCGATGAGGTGCTGGCCAACAGCGATGACGAGCGGGCCCAGGCGGTGATGGAGGCGGTGGTCGCCCTCGCCCGCCAGGGGCGGCAGATTTTCTACTTCACCGCGCAGTTGGATGAGGTGGCCAAGTGGCAGGCGGTGCTGGAGGGGGCGGGGGTTCCCTTCCGCCTGCTCGATCTGGAGGGCCTCAAGCGGGAGGAGGCGGCCACCTTGCGGCCGCTGCCGGCGCCGGGGCCCAGCCGCCCCGAGCCGCCGCCTCCAGAAGGGCTGAGTTACGCCGAGTACGGCCGGCGGCTCCGGGTCCCGGGCCTTTCGCCCCATCACGATGCTCCGGGCCAGGTCCACCTCTGGCACCTCCTGGATGACGGGGAGGATCTGTACCGTCTCCTGAGCCTGGGCCTGGAGCGCTGGGGCCAGCTTCAAGCCCTGGGGGAGGCTGGGCTGGAGGCGATGCTGCCCGGCCGGGGCCGGCGGCTGCACCAGAAGGCCCAGGCCGCGGCCCGGGTGCTTGCCGCGGTGGTGGAGGCCTGGCGGGTCGGCCGGGGCCGGCCCGTGGACCGGGGGGTCTTGGCGGCTTCCGGAGCGGTGAGCGAACGGTTCCTGGACGGGGCGAGTCGACTGGCCCAGCGGGTGGGAGGCGACGCCCGGCGGCTGGTGGAGGCGTTGGCCGCCGGCGAGCTCCGCCACTTCCGGCAGGACAAGCTGGAGCAGCTCCGGAGCTTCCTCCGGGACGAGGGCTACCTGGATGAGCGGGAGCCCTTGGCGCCGGAGCGCCTCTCCAGCTATGCCCTGGTCGCGGCCGCGCCCGCCTTGGGATCAGGGCTCTTGACCCGGGAGCACGTGGACCGGCTGGTGGCGGCGGTGGTGGGGGCGGAAGGGTGAGCGCGCCGCCCCTGCGGAGTCTGGACCAGGAGCAGGCGGTCAGCAGGCGCACCCGGGGTGGTGGAGCACCAGGGGCCCTCGCCGCCTCTCTGGGCCGTCTCGGACCGGGATCGTTACCGAACCGGCCAGCGAGCGATGCTCCCCGGCGAGCTGGGACCAACCGGGGACAGACGGGGCCAGCCCCCTTGAGTTGCCGGGACCTGGGGGAGACCCTATACTAGAGGCGGCAAGGGGAAGCCGGGTGCAAGCCCTTTTGACGCTCGACTCCGTGCCGGGAACGTTATCACAGCAAGGACTGGAGGCTGGCCGGTGCAGCCCTCGAAGGCGCGTACCCGCCGGGTGACCCTGCGCGATGTCGCTCGGGCGGCGGGAGTTTCGATCAACACGGCGTCCCGGGCCCTCAATGGGAAGCCCGACGTGAGCGAGGCGACTCGGGCCCGGGTGCAAGCGGTGGCGGCCCAGCTCGACTACCGGCCCAACCAGGTGGCCCGGGGGCTTCGCCAGCAGAAGACCGCCACCTTAGGGGTGGTGGTGGCCGATCTGGCCAACCCCTTTTTCGCGGAGGTCGCGGAAGGCATTGAACGGACGGCCGCGACGGAGGGGTACAGCATCATTCTGGCCAACTCTGAGGAGAACCAGCACCGGGAGGAGCAGGCCGTCCGGACCCTGGTGGAGCGCCAGGTGGACGGGATCCTCATCACCCCCACCCAGCAGTCGGAGGCGACCGTCCGCTACCTGATGCAACGACACGTGCCCTTCGTGCTGGTGGCCCGCTACTTCGAGGGGCTGGATGTGCCGGCGGTGGTCAACGATGACCGGGAAGGCGCCCGTCTGGGGGTGGAGCACCTGATCATCCAGGGGCACCGGGAGATCCTCTTCCTGAACGGCCCGCCCTACAACTCCAGTGCCAAGCTCCGCCTGCGGGGGTACCAGGACGCCCTGGAAGCGGCGGGCATCCCCTTCCGCCCGTCCCTGGTGATCAATACCGATGCCCGCTCGTCGGGGGGCTACGCGGCGATCCAGCAGGCCCTGGCGTCCGGGGTCCGCTTCACCGCCGTCGCCTGCTTCAGTGACTACGTGAGCTTTGGCGCCATCCGGGCCTTGCGGCAAGCCAAGCTCCGGATCCCTGAGGACGTGGCCGTGATCGGCTATGACGATATCGACCTGGCTGCTATTGTGGAGCCTGCCCTCACCACGGTCCACATTGCCAAGACCCGGCTCGGTCAGGTCGCGGCCCACATGTTGCTGGGCATGATCGGCAGCTCCTCGACAGACCAGCCCCAGGTGGGCTTAACCGTGCTCCCGCCCCAGCTGGTGATCCGCGAGTCCTCCTGAGCCCATCTGCAGAGCCGCTTCCCGTGTGAGCCAACGATCTCGCCTTGACGCCACCCCGCGCCCATGGCGCTCCAGGGCACCTGCCGCCCTGGGCGCCCCGCGGCGACCAAGTTCATGGCACCTTGACAGACTGTTGTCAGGGTCCAGAATGTCCAATAACGACAGGCGGGCCGCGAGTCGCGCCCGTCCGGCGGCTGGCCCCGCCAGAAAACCAGGACGCGGAGGGAGTGGTGCGGGTATGGCGCAGACCAGGGCGGTGGATCGCCTGCGGCAGGCGGTGCTGACGGTGCTCGATGAGGCTCTGCTTGGCCCCCAGGGAGAGTACGCGTGGTTCCTCGACAGGGGCCCCCAGTCGGGGGTGCTTCCCCTGTTGGACAGCATCTCGGCGGAGATGGCCTCGACGCCTCCAAAGCCTGGACGGGCGACCCTCGCGGCCCACGCGGATCACCTGCGGTACTGCCTGGAGCTGGCCAACCGGGCGCTTCGGGGGGACCAGGAGGCGTACACCACCGCTGACTGGACCCAGAGCTGGACTATCCGCTCGGTGGACGAGGCGCGGTGGAACGAGATCAAGGCGGGCTTGAGGCGGGCCTACGAAGCCGTCCGGGAGGTGCTCGCCGCCGACGACACCTGGCTGGACGACGACGTGACCCTCACCGGGATGCTGGGCCATCTTGCCCACACGGGGTACCACTTGGGGGCGATCCGTCAAATCGCCCTGGATGCCAGGGGGTGAGCCGGGCCCGGTCACCTCGGGCCAGGCCCGCCGCGAGGCGGTGCCACCTCGCCGGTGCCAGCCTCCCTGGTGGCGGGTGATCCAAGGGTCAACACCGGGGCGCCTCGGGGCGGGAACTCGCCCGAGACGCCCCGGTGGCGCGCCGGGGATCGGTAACGTTGCGGGGATCGCGGACGTCTGGAAGCGTCAAGAGCCCGTCCGGGCGTCGAAGAAGAAGCTCGTGCCGGCTCACCGGGGGAGAAGGACCGCAGGGAGTCGTGATTCCGGGAGGCGCTCAGCGCGCTCCGGGAAATCCCGCACAATCCCGTTTCCATGCTTCTTATTGGCCCCAAAGGATGGGCTGAACCCACCGGTCTGGCGAGGGGCCTTATCGCGAGAGACATGCATCTTTGAATACAATAGTTCCCCGAGCAGGACAAAGGTGGGGCAATACCGAACAGATGGAATGCGGCGTGTCGGTAACGTTGAGGGCCGCG
Organism: Limnochorda sp.; assembly: GCF_047459355.1. Lineage (NCBI taxonomy): Bacteria > Bacillati > Bacillota > Limnochordia > Limnochordales > Limnochordaceae > Limnochorda > Limnochorda sp. Next base: position 24,694 of record NZ_VSCV01000023.1, read on the forward strand.
GAGAGAGCGGGATGCCTCGCCCTTTCCGGCTCGACGGTGAGGCGGAGGGGGAGGCTTGCTCTCCGCTGGAGACCGCACGTGGATGTTGGAACGGCACATGACGTCGGTTGGCCGCAAGGGCAGCGATGCCCTCGGGGAGTTGGTACGCCCGACGCTTGAGCTGGCTGCCCGGGCGTTGGGCTGGAAAGGGAACTCAACGTGAGTAGGGAGGTTACCATGGTGCGGAAGCGTGCTCTCTATGGCGTGCTGACGACCGTGCTGGCCGCCACGCTCCTCTTCGCTGGCTGGACGCCTGGAGTTTCCGCCCAGGAGAAGACGACCTACGACTTCGTCATCATCACCCACAGCGCGACCATCCCCTTCTGGGTTCCGCTGGTGAAAGGGGCCCAGGATGCGGCTCGCGCCATCTCCCTGGCCGAGGGTGTGGAGATCCGCGTCCGGCACATGGGTCCCCACCTGTTCAACGTTGAGGAACAGGTGAGCATCATGGAGAACGCGATCCAGTCGGGTGTGGACGGCATCATCGCCACCCTGCCTGACCTGAACGCGTTCGACGCGCCCGTGGCCAACGCCATTCGCCAGGGGATTCCCGTCATCGCCACCAACGTGGATGACACCTCCGGCGACAACGCGCGGTTGGCGTACGTGGGCCAGCGGGACTTTGAGGCCGGGCAAGTGCTGGGGCGGAAGATTGTGGAGCTCGTCGGCACCTCCGGCAAGATCGCCATCGGCATGGAGGACCTGGGCCACCTGTCCCTGCAGGACCGGCTGAAGGGTGTCAGGGACATCCTGGACCAGACCGACATCCAGTACGACATCCTCCACACCACGGCGGACCTGACCGTGGCGGTGTCGACCTTCGAGAGCTGGCTCCTGGCCAATCCGGACGCCAAGGGCATCTTCAGCGTCGACCAGACGGGCACGTCGGCGCAGGGGACGGCCATCCGCAACCTGGGCCTCAAGGGCCAGATCGTGTCCGGCGGTTGGGACCTGGCGCCCGCGACGCTGCAGAACATCATTGACGGCTACACCCACTTCACCATCGACCAGACCCCGTACCTGCAGGGCTACTACCCGGTCGTGGGTCTCTACCTCTACCTCAAGTACGGCATTGCCCCCTCGAACGTGGACACCGGGGCCACCGTCGTGGATGCGAGCAACGTCCACGATGTGATCGCCCTGTCTGAGGCGGGCTACCGGTAAGCGGGCTGGCGGGCCGGGCCGGGTGACCCGGCCTGGCCCGCCCTGTCGATGGATGGGGGGCAAGAGCCATGGCTGCAATCCTGGAACTCCGCGGTGTCTCGAAACGCTTCGGAGGCGTGCAGGCCCTAGACGACGTGAGCTTCTCCGTCGAGGAGGGGCACATCCATGGGTTGGTCGGCGAGAACGGTGCCGGCAAATCCACCCTCATCAAGATCCTGGACGGTGTCTACACCAAGGACAAGGGTGAAGTCATCTTCCAGGGCAAGCCGTGGGCACCCACATCGCCTGCGGAGGCCCACCAGGCTGGCATCGCCGTCGTCCACCAGGAGATTCCCCTCTGTCCCAATCTAACCGTCGCGCAGAACGTCTTCCTCGGCCACCCCATCTGCAAGCCAGGAGGGCGGGTCGATCTCCCGGCGATGGAGGCCCGTACCACGGAGCTCCTCGAGCGGATCGGGCAGACGGGCCTCGACCCGCGGCGGTTGGTGGGGGAGTTGAGCGTCGCCGAGCAGCAGCTGACGTGCATCGTCCAGGCCCTCTCCCGGGAGTGCCGCTTGCTCATTCTGGACGAGCCGACGGCGGCCCTCACGCCGGGTGAAGTGGAAACCCTCTTCCAGGTCCTTCGCACCCTGCAGCGGGAGGGCACCACCATCATCTTTGTCAGCCACATTTTGAGCGAAGTCATGGAGCTGACCGATGCGGTGACGGTGCTCCGCAACGGCAGGCATGTGGCCACCCGACCCACGTCAGAGCTCACCACCGCCGATGTGGTCCGGATGATGGTCGGCGAGATTGCGGTCGATGAGCGGGCGGCGAGCAACCGGGCGCCCCAGTCCGAAGTGATCCTGGACGTGCGGCACTTGGGCCAGGCGACCACGGGGTTGAAGGACATCTCCTTCCAGCTCCACCGCCAGGAGATTCTGGGCTTGGCCGGCATTCAAGGAGCCGGTCGGACGGAGCTGGCCCAGTGCCTGTTCGGCGTCCACCCGGCGACGGAGGGCGAGATCCGCCTGAAGGGCCAGCCGGTTCGGATCACATCACCCCGGCAGGCCATCGAGCTGGGGATTGGTTACCTCACCGAAGACCGGCGGAACCTGGGCCTCTTCTGGGAGATGGACGTAGAAGACAACTTGATCTCGGTGATCATCGACCGGATCACCGGGGCTCTGGGGCGGATCGACCGCCAGGCAGCCCGGGAGCGGGGCGAGCAGGCGGTCCAGGCCCTGAACATCCGGGCGGCGGGTCTGGATCAGGGGATTCGCTATCTGAGCGGCGGGAACCAGCAGAAGGTGCTCCTCTCACGCTGGCTCAACGCGGAGCCGTCGGTGTTGATCCTGGATGAACCGACTCGGGGCATCGACGTGGGCTCCAAGGCTGAGATTCGCCGGCTCATTCGCCGGTTGGTGGCCCAGGGGCTGTCGGTCATCCTCATCTCTTCGGATCTCGACGAGCTGCTGGCCTTGGCGGATCGAGTGCTGGTCATGACCCGCAAGCGCGTGGTCGGAACCCTCACCGCTGAGGAGGCGACCCGAGAGCGCGTCCTGGCCTTGGCGACATCCAAGTGAGCGGCGGCTGACCGACCGGAGGAGCAGAGGTTTTCGAGGGAGAGGATCGAGATGGGAACGCAAACTGGCACACGCCGGGCGGGGCAGCTCCCCGGCTTGCTGCAGAAGCGGGAGGCCGGGGTTCTGCTGGCCCTGGTGCTTCTGGTCGTCTTCTTCAGCCTGGCCACCCCGACCTTCTTCACCAGCCTGAACTTGCTGAACGTCATGCGCCAGGTCTCGGTGGTGGGGATCATCACCCTGGCCATGACCATCTTGATCATCAGCCAGGAGTTCGACCTGTCCGTCGGCTCCATGTACGCCGTGATCGGGATTCTGGTCGCGACCCTGTTCAACTCAGGCGTGAACATCTGGCTCGCCAGCCTGATCGGTCTCTTGGTCGCGGCGGCCATGGGTGTGCTGAACGGTCTCATGACCGTCAAGGCTCGGATCCCGTCGTTTATCGTCACCCTCGGTATGATGATGGTCTACCGGGGCGTCGCCTTGGTGCTATCGGGCGGCTCGCCCGCTTCGGTGCGGCTTCCTGAGACCTTCTACACCATCACGGGGGCGCCCCGGTTGTGGGGCCTCATCCCCGCGCCGGCCATCTGGTTCATCCTGGCGGGGGTGGCCGCCTACTACCTGCTCCACGTGACGAGCTTCGGGTACAAGGTCTTCGCCACCGGTGGCAACAAGGAGGCGGCCCGGTTGGCTGGGATCCCCACCGACCGGGTGAAGGTGATCGGCTTCATTCTGACCGGGGTCGCGGCGGGTCTGGCCGCCATCATCTCCTTGTCGTACCTGGGGACCGCCACGCCCACCCAGGGCCAGGGCTTTGAGATGCAGGCCATCGCCGGCGCGGTGATCGGCGGCGCCTCCCTCATGGGCGGCGTTGGCTCCATCATCGGCGGCTTCATGGGTGCGCTCATCATGGCGGTGGTGCGGAACGGCTTGGTCCTCATGGGCGTCAGCGCCTACCTGCAAGAGCTGGTCTTGGGCATCGTGGTCATCATTGCGGTGATCATCGGCCAGTACTCGACCCAGCGCCGCCGGTAAGGGGAGGGGACAGGCGTGGAGCAAAGCCGGTACACCATCGGGATCGACTTCGGGACCCTGTCGGGGCGCGCGGTGTTGGTGGACGTGGCCACGGGGGAAGAGGTGGCGACGGCCGTCTACGAGTACGCCAACGGTGTCATCGACCGGGAGTTGCCTGGGTTGGGCGTGCCGTTGCCGCCGGACACAGCCCTTCAGGACCCGGCGGACTACCTCCGTACCCTGGAGGTGACCATCCCCCAGGTCTTGCGGGAGAGCGGGGTGGCCCCCGAGCAGGTGATCGGCATCGGCATTGACTTTACCGCCTGCACCATGCTGCCTGTCAAGGCGGACGGCACCCCCCTCTGCTTCCTGGAGGAGTACCGGGCCAACCCCCACAGCTGGGTGAAGCTCTGGAAGCACCATTCGGCCCAGCCTTACGCCAACCGGCTGAACGCCATCGCCCGGGAACGGGGGGAGACCTTCCTGGGCCGCTACGGCGGGAAGATCTCCTCCGAGTGGTTCTTCCCCAAGGCCTGGCAGATCCTGGATGAGGCGCCGGCGATCTACGAGGCGGCCGACCGGCTCATCGAAGCCACCGACTGGGTGATCTGGCAGCTGACGGGCGTGGAGACCCGCAATGCGTGCACGGCTGGGTACAAGGCCATCTGGAGCAAGCGGGAGGGCTTTCCGAGCCGGGAGTTCTTTGCGGCGTTGGATCCCCGCCTGGCGGACATCGTCGATGAGAAGATGTCCCGCACTATCCTGCCCCAAGGGAGCCGGGCGGGGGGGCTCACCCCGGCCATGGCGGAGAAGTTGGGGCTCAAACCGGGCACGGCGGTGGCGGTGGGGAATGTGGACGCCCACGTGGCCGTGCCGGCCACGACAGTGGTCACCCCCAACAAGATGGTGATGGTGATGGGCACCTCCATTTGCCACCTGGTCCTGGGCGAGGCACAGGTGGAGGTGGAGGGCATGTGCGGGGTGGTGGAGGACGGGATCCTGCCCGGCTTCTACGGCTATGAGGCGGGGCAGTCGGCGGTGGGCGACATCTTCGGCTGGTATGTGGCGCAGGGGGTCCCTGCGAGCGCCACCGAGGAGGCCCGACGTCGGGGAATCAGCGTCCACCAGCTCCTGGAGGAGAAGGCGAGCCGCCTCCAGCCCGGGGAGAGTGGGCTCCTCGCCCTCGACTGGTGGAACGGAAACCGGTCGGTGCTGGTCGATGCGGACCTGACGGGGCTGATGGTGGGGCTGACCCTCTCGACGACGCCCGAGGAGATCTACCGGGCGCTCATCGAGGCGACCGCCTTCGGCACCCGGGTGATCATCGACGCGTTCGAGGCCCGGGGTTTGGCCATCGAGGAGCTCTACGCCTGCGGCGGCCTTCCGGAGCGGAACCAGCTCCTGATGCAGATCTACGCGGACGTGACGGGGCGGACCATCAAGGTGGCCCGGTCCAGCCAGGCGCCGGCCCTGGGCGCGGCCATGTTCGGCGCGGTGGCGGCGGGGCCGGAGGCCGGTGGGTACCGGACCATTACCGAGGCTGCCGAGCGGATGGCCGGGCTGAAGGACGTGGTCTATCGTCCCGACCGGGAGCGGCAGGCGGTCTACGAGGAGCTCTACCGGGAGTACGTCCAGCTGCACGACCACTTCGGCCGAGGCGCCAACGACGTGATGAAGCGGCTCAAGGCCATGCGCGCCCGGATTCGGGGCGGCGAGCCAGCCGCCTGCTGACCGAGGCCGGCTTGGTGCATCCAGTCGCCGGTGAACCTTGACCAACTGGGGGGAGAGGAAGATGAACCGTCGGACGACCTTGGGCGTCATCGTGGGCAACCGCGACTTTTTCCCGGCGCACCTGTGTGAGACGGGGCGTGCGGAGATCCTGAAGGCCCTGGAAGAGGAAGGGATCGACGCCGTCATTCTCGACCCGGAGGAGACCCGGGTCTTCGGGGCCGTGGAGAAGTGGTCCGACGCCAAGAAGTGCGCGGAAGTCTTCAAGGCCAACCGGGACCGGATCGACGGCATTCTGGTGACCCTGCCCAACTTTGGCGATGAACGGAGCGTGGCCGACGCCATTCGGCTCTCGGGGCTGAATGTCCCGGTCTTGGTCCACGCGTTTCCCGACGAAGTGAGCAAGATGTCGGTGGAGTTCCGTCGTGACAGCTTCTGCGGGAAGATGTCCGTCTGCAACAACCTGAGGCAGTACGGCATCCCCTTCTCCCTGACCACCAAGCACACCGTCAGCCCCGACGACCCCTCCTTCCGGGAGGACCTGCGCCGTTTCGCCGCCGTCTGCCGGGTCGTTCGCGGTGTCCGGGGTGTGCGGTTGGGTGCGGTGGGCACCCGGCCAGCCGCCTTCAACACCGTCCGCTACAGCGAGAAGATCCTGGAGGCGGCCGGCATTACGGTGGTCCCCATCGACCTGGGCGAGGTTCTGGGGTTGGTGGAGCAGGTGCCTGACAACGACCCCACCGTCCAGGAAAAGCTGGAGGCCATCAAGGCGTACATCCCCACCCAAGGGATTCCGTCCGAAGCCCTCACCAAGATGGCCCGCTTCGGTGTGGTGCTGGACCGGTGGATGGCGGAGAACGAGCTCACCGGGACGGCCATCCAGTGCTGGACCGCCTTGCAGCAGTTCTTCGGCGTGGTTCCCTGCACCCTCATGAGCATGATGAGCAACGGGTTCCTCCCTTCCGCGTGCGAGGTGGACGTGGCGGGTCTGGTGGGCATGTACGTCCTCCAGCTGGCCAGTGGGCGGCCGAGCGCCATTGTCGACTGGAACAACAACTACGGGGACGATCCCGACAAGGGCGTCATCTTCCACTGCAGCAACCTGCCCAAGGAGATCTTCGAAGAGGACGCCTCGATGGATTACCAGGCCATTATCGCGGGCACGGTGGGCAAGGAAAACACCTACGGGACCATCGTGGGCCGGATCAAGCCCGGTCCCTTCACCTACCTGCGGGTGGCCACCGACGATGTGGCGGGAGCGATCCGCACCTACGTCGGCGAGGGCGAGCTCACCCGAGATCCCCTCTCCACGTTCGGTGGGTATGGCGTGGTGAAGATCCCCAACTTCCAAGGATTGCTCCACCACATCTGCATGCACGGTTTCGAGCATCACGTTGCCATCAACATGGCGCTGGTGGCCGACGCGGTGCAGGAAGCGATGGAGCGGTACCTGGGGTGGGAAGTGTACCATCACCGGGGCTAAGCCCGCGGCTTAGACGGCAAGCCCAAGACGTGGCCATGGGAAGTCAGCAGGGGAGGCGCGGGGCGCCTCCCCTTCTTGTTGAACGCCATCGTGTGGCCCAGCTCATGGTCGGGACCCCGGCCCGCCGATCCCTGGCGCCATGGGTGGGGGCTTCAGCGACTCAAGCCTCCCCTGGGCGCCGGTCCGTCGCCACGTTCCCCGCCACCACCTGGCTCAGCTCTTCCAAGAGCCCCAGCTCGTTCAAGAGATGGAGGATGGTGAACCGGTTCCGCACCTCTTTGGCTGCCTGCAGGGTGATCTCCACCAGTTCGGGCGAGACGTCGATCTCGTAGGGATGCTGGGGAGCTCCGGCCCGGGCCAAGAAGGCCAAGGCAGTGTCGGGGCTGAGGCGGAAGGGCTGGACCGCCTGGGCTGCCGCCTCCAGGCCCTCAGCGGTCAAGGGACGGGGGCCATAGGCCTTGCTGCCCCACGAGCTTTGTTCTTTCAGGAGCCCGTCGGCCACCGGCCCGTACCAGGTGCGGATTTGGGTCTCGGTTCCGTGGGCCGACCCCTGGGCCCGGGCGGCGAGCTCCGCGAGCTGGTCCCGATGCCGGTCGAACAGCTCCTCGTAGAGGTGCTGGATGAGCACCGTCGCGATGCCTACCCGCTCGCCATGTCCGTACGGCTCCCGGCCCTCCCAGAGCGCGCGCATCTCCCAATAGTGGGCGACGTGATGCTCCGAGCCCGAGGCAGGACGGGAGGTGCCCACCATGAGCATCGCCAGGCCCACCCAGAGAAGCCCTTCCATCAAGACGGCCGGTGAACCGGGATCCTCGAGGATCGGCCGTGCCGCATCGGTGACCAGCTCTTCAGCCAGGGGGCAGTGGTACTCGCCGTTCAGGACCGCCGAAAGGCGCCAGTCCGCCAGAGCGGTGAGCTTGCCCAGCATCTCCGCGTACCCCGCGGCGATGAGTTCCCGGGGCGCACGGCTGTAGATGTCGGGGTCGGCGAAGATGGCCCTGGGCGGGGCGGCAGGAAAGGTTATGCGGACCCCGTCGACCAGCATGGCCGCCACCGAAGAGGTGTAACCATCCATGCTGGGAGCCGTGGGGACGGTGACGAAGAAGGTTCCTGTCCGATACGCCAGAAACCGCGCCAGATCCGAAACAGTTCCCGACCCGACCGCAATCAGCGGTAGCGCCTCAGGCTCCAGGTCGAACGCGAGCCGACCGAGAGCCTCTTTATCGGCATGGGGCATGGGTTCACCGGGGAGGATGGTCTTTTTCACGACCACCCCTGCCTCGCGGCAACTGGCCTCAGCTTGGGAGCCACCGGCGGCGAAGGTGCGCTCGTCGGCGATGAGCCAGACCCGCCGGTGACCTTTTCGGGCGAGGAAAGGGCCCACCTCCTGGACGCCGCCGGGATCGGTGACCAGGGCCTCGATGGGCACCTGGTGGCGCCGGCCGCATGGGCAATCCAACGTCCGGCCAGCCAAGTCCGCCGGCCGCGGCTCCTCGATGCCGGTCAAGCCTTCCACCAACCGCATGGAGATGGGCCCCTTTCTGTCGGTCTCTTTCAGCGCTGGCCGTACTTCTCCTTATAGGCGCGGTGCGCCCGGGCGACCTCCTCGTCGGGCAAGGGCTCAGGACGGCCCCGCAACATGGCCAGATGGACGGTCTTGGCCACATCCTCCACCATGACCGCGGCCTTCAAGGCCGCGTGGACATCGGGCCCGATGGCGAACACACCGTGGCTCTTCAACAGAACGGCGGGCGACGAGCCGATGTGTTCCACCACCGCCTTGCCGATGGCGTCCCCGCCTACAGGGGCGTAGGGTGCGCAGGGGATGGGGCCGCCAAACTCGTCGGCGATGGCGGTGAGGACCACGGGGATGGGCTCGCCCAAGGCGGCGAAGCTAGTGGCGTAGGGCGAGTGGGTGTGGATAATACCGCCCACGTCGGACCGGTGCCGGTAAATGTAGAGGTGGGTGGCCGTGTCGACCGACGGCCGGAGGTGCCCTTCGACCACGTTCCCGTCCAGGTCCACAATCACCAGATCTTCGGGCGTCATCTGGTCGTAGAGGACTCCACTTGGCTTGATGACCACGAGGCCCGTCTCAGGATCCCGGCCTGAGGCGTTGCCGCTGGTCATGGTGACCAGCCCTTCCTTGGGCAGGCGGATGTTCGCCTCCCAGACTGCCTGGCGCAGAGCCTCCAGCATGGTACCAACCCCTTCCTGACCTGTACTGGTTTCCGGGACGGGCGAAGGCTCTCCCCTTTGGTGCTCAAGCCTCGTCTTTCTTCTCCTTCGCCGGGGGAAAGGTCCGAACCTGTCTCAAGTCTTTGGGCTCTTGCCGGTTCAGCTTGTCCGGAGCTAGCGAACGAATATTCAGAAGGAACTGGCTACAATGCTGTGAATCCTACCAACAGTCGGCCAAGGGTGAGCCTGCACGGGAGGCGATGAGGATGGGCGGGCCCCGTTGCCGCCGGGGTATGCTGGGTGTCCTGGCTTGGGTGACGCTCCTAGGGGTGGCGCTTTTCTGGGGACGGTGGCCAGTGGAGGCAGCCACGCCACCCAACGTGCTGGTGATCGGCCTATCGGGTGATGTGGACAACCTGGACCCGGCCGTCACCATGACC
>NZ_VSCV01000082.1:0-1718 GCF_047459355.1 Limnochorda sp.
ATCCAGACGGCGGTTCCAGCGGAGGCCGGGGAGCCGTCACTGCGCCGAACCTCGGATACGTGTCGCTTCCTGCTCCCATCCCAGGACCGAATGAGCTTGTCGTCTGCGATGATTCCGGCTCTCTGAAGAACGTCGGCCACGCCTTCCAAGGCGTTCGATAAATCAGGCTCGTTGCCGGAGTAGACGACGTAAGCCTTCACCCACATCGGCTGATCAATCGGGTACCGGTGCCCGGTTGCCTTCCTGGCCTGGAGCTGGTGAATCAGCGACGCGAGCGCCTGCGCCTCCCACTTTTTGTACGCCTTCGACGGTATGAACTTGGGCTTCGTCATAACCCCGCCTTTGAGGCGGGGGTAGACGAGGCGCCGCGAATTCTTCAGACTGCGTATGGTTCCCGGTATGTATCCTGCGAACAATTCACGTTGCTGATCCATGGTTTAAGCATACCACCAATCGTGCAGATTGTCAAGTGTATTTCTCTACCAGCTTCAGAACCGTCCAGCCCATCGTTTGGTAGAGACGGAATGCTTCCAGAGCCTTCTTGGAGAGAGGCTCGTTCTTAGGCACGGGCACCCACAGGCCCTCGGATGCACCGGCGGCCACCAGGGTATCGTGGAGTCTCCGACCTCCAACCGGAGAGCTTGAGCCGTAGGGATCGAGGCGGAGCAGGTAGTGGCCTCGCTTCGATGGGGCCACGATCAGCCATCCGAACTCAGGGTTGTAACCGACATCCACGTTCATGACCGTCTTGTTGCCTAGGATCTTCTGAGCTAGGGCCCGGAAGAAGATGAGCTTCTTCTTGTCGAGCTTCGCGGCTTCCACGCCGGGACGAGCCGCGTTGTGCTTGGCCCAGACGATGCCCTCGTCGGCTCGCTTTACCGTGACCTCTCCGGAATAGATGCCACCGGGGTCTTCGTCCCTGAGTCCCATAGATGGATTCGTGGTAAACAGCTCATCCCTCACTGGCGTCAGCCTCCTATGCCTCTCCGTACATCAGTTTGGCGAACTCCTGTACTTCCTGCGGGTCCACAAGCTCATAGGCACCGGCGTTGGGAACGCCGTCCTGTTTCTTCTGGCCCATCTCCCACGGTCGCTTGTTGCGGAATTCCTGCACGGCCATCTGCCTGATCTTCCAGGGTTGGGTGCCCGCGGGGGCTTCCCTGCGTATGATCTCGATCAGGAACTCAGCAGGCACACCCGCCTTGAGCGCGGCGTCACAGTGCTTCCGGCGGCTCACCGAGATGGCCGCGAGGCTCTTAGAGGTCGGCGGATCGGATTCGTTCCAGGCCATGACGCATTTATCGAGCAGGCGTTCGTAGTCATCACCGTCGCCTGTGGACCTATCAGGACCCTCGCGCGTGCGCGCGCGCGCGTTACGCGCGGTTGGTTGGTTAGGTTGGTTGGTAGGTATGGTTGGTTGCGATTCGGGGGCGATATCCCCCCCGATTCGCCCCCCCGAATCGCCCCCGATATCGCCCCCGATATCGCCCCCGATATCGCCCCCGATATCGCCCCCGATAAGCCCCATGACATCGCCATTCCGAGTCGGAGGAGAGGATCGGAGAGGGGTTCGGGGATCGGTGGATCGGGGTGAGGATCGGGGCGAGGATCGGGGCGATGTCGCCCCCGATATCGCCCCCGATTCGCCCCCCGATATCGGGGGCGATGTCGCCCCCGATGTCGCCCCCGATGTCGCCCCCGAATCGCCCCCCGATGCA
>NZ_VSCV01000083.1:0-1702 GCF_047459355.1 Limnochorda sp.
GGCCAGGTCCCACAGGGCCACCTCCACGCCGCTCACCCCGCCCCCCTGCCGCCCGTGGCCGCCGAACGGCTTGATCCGGCGGAAGAGCTTATCCACGTGGCAGGGGTTCTCGCCCAAGAGCCGGCTCTTCAGCATGAGGGCGTACCGTCGGTCGCTCATGTCCCGGACCTCGCCCAGACCAACCAGCCCCTGATTGGTGTAGATCTTGAGCAGGGTGCAGTGGAAGGGCGCCCCCACGATATCGACGAAGCGCATGTCGGTAATGCGCAGCTCCGAAGGCCGCGAGTAGGGGTTCACCCGGTTGAGGGCCTCCCGGGCTGCCCGCTCGTCCATCGCCTCTCCCTCCCCACGCTCCTGGCGGACCCTTCAGGCCCGGTGGTACTTGGCAAAGACCTCCTTGAGGCTCTCGCCTCGAGCCAGGGCCTCCACCGAGAGCCGTTCCCGCTCGGCCACGTCCGTCACGGCGGAGAGCACTGAACCCAGAATCCCCTGGGGGATGACCAGCACCCCGTCACCGTCGCCGACGATCCAATCCCCTGGGTTGACCCGGACGGTGCTGGTGGTGGTTCCCGTCATGTAGATGGGCACCTGGAGCTCCTTGGGCCGCCAGCGCTTCTCCGATTCGATGGGCGACGTGTACCGGGCGAAGCACGCCCACCCTTCAATGGCCAGGATCCCGGCCCGGTCCCGGGTCCCGCCGTCGATGACCACCCCCACCGCGCCGGCGTTGCGGGCGCCGTAGCTCATCATCTCGCCCCAGTGGCCCGCCAGGCGGTCTCCTTCGGCGTTGATCACCACCACACAGCCCGGATAGATCTGGTCGAAGAGGGCGAAGTGGTCGATCTCGGGGATGGGCAAGGCCTCCCCGAAGCGGGGTTCCCGGGTCCCCAGGATGGTGAAGGCGGGACCGGCCACCCGCATCTCGGGCGCCAGGGGGCGGATGGCCAGGTCCAGGCACTGATGGGGGTACCCCATCCCATCGAGCACGTCGTAAAGATCCGCCGTCTTCACCGCTCGCAATCGTTCGGCAACGTGCGCCGTGGGCACACCCACGTTCCTGCACCCCTCCCTGCAGCTTTCCGCTCTCCCCCCGCCGGGACCGCGGCCACGAAGAAGGCCAGAACGACCGATCAGCCCTTGACGGCCCCCGCCGTCAGGCCGCCCATCAACCAGCGCTGGGTCAGCATGTAGAGCGCCACCACCGGCAGGGACGCCAGGACCGACGCCGCCATGATCCGCCCCCAGATGTAGATGTCGCTGATGATGAAGCCGGAGATCCCCACCGGCAGGGTCTGGACCGACGGCCGGGTGGTGAGCACCAGCGCGTAGAGAAACTCGCCCCACGAGAGGGTGAAGCTGGAGGTGGCCACCACCGCCACCGCCGGGGCGGCCAAGGGGAGGACGATCCGGGTGAGCGCTTGCAGGCGGCTCGCCCCGTCGATCATGGCCGCCTCCTCCAGTTCCAGCGGGATGGACCGGAAGGCGCTCATCAGCATCCACGTCCCGTAGGGCACCAGGAAGGTGGGATAGGCCACCAAGAGGCCGGCGAGACGCTCGGCCAACCCTAGAGAGCTGACCAGCAAGTACATGGGGATGAAGAGCACCGACTGGGGCACCAGGTAGGTGATCAGTACCAGGGTGGCCACGCCCTGCCGCCCGGGCAAGGGCAACCGGGTGATGCTGTAGGCGGCTAGGGTCGAGA
>NZ_VSCV01000046.1:0-8306 GCF_047459355.1 Limnochorda sp.
CCCTTCATCCCTCCTGGTGTTGGCTTGGGTCCTCCCCCAACCGCCTCACCAGCTGGCGTGGCGTCCTATTCCCACCCCCCTTCAGGGAATTCGGATATTTGGTGTTGAACGAGGGCGGCCCCGGCTGGGACGAGCCTACTTGAGGCCCGCCCGCACCACGCCCTCAAGAATCTGCCTCTGGAAGATGATGAAGACGATCAGCATAGGCACCACCGCCACGGTGGAGGCCGCGGTGATCAGGTTCCACTGGGCGCCTACCTCGCCGGAGAAGAGGGAGATCCCCACCGGCAGGGTGTACATGGCCTGGGATTCGGTGACGATGAGAGGCCAGAGGTAGGCGTTCCAGTTTCCGATGAAGGTCAGGATGGCCAAAGCCGACAGGGACGGCTTCACCAGGGGCAGGGCCACCCGCCAGAAGAGCCCGAACTCTGAGAGCCCGTCAATCCGCCCCGCGTCCAGGAGTTCGTCGGGCAGGGTACTGAAGGCTTGGCGCATCAGGAAGACGCCGAAGGCGGTCATCAGCCCCGGGAAGAGGATCCCCCAGTAGGTGTCCAGCCACCCGTACTGGGCCGACATCTGGTACCACGGCAGCACCAGCATCTCCGTGGGCACGAAGAGGGTGGAGAGGATCAGGACGAAGACGATCCGCTTCCCCGGGAAGGGCAGCTTGGCCAGGGTGTAGCCCACCAGGGAATCAAAGACCAGGACCGACGCGACGGTGATCCCGCCCACCAGCAAGCTGTTGAAGAACCACCGGGGGAACATGGTGCGGGAGAAGAGGAGGACGTAGTTGGCCAGGGTGGGCTCGCTGGGTACCAGGCTGAGGGAGAAGATCTCCCGAAAGGGCTTGAGCGACGTCAGGACCATCCACACGAAGGGGAAGACCATGGGGACCACGCCCAGGATCAGGACCGCGTAGCTGAAGACGGTGACCGCCCTGGCCCGCATCAGTACTCCACCTCCCGGGACGTCAACCGGATTTGGATGAGGCTGATGATGAGCAGGATCACGAAGAGGACGACCACGATAGCGGCCGCGTACCCCATGTCGTACGCCTGGAAGGCCCGCTGGTAGGTGTAGAGGACCACCGTCAAGGTGCTGCCCAAAGGCCCGCCCGGATCGTTGAACTTCAAGTTCATCACGTGGGTGAAGAGCTGGAGCATGCCGATGCTGGGCGCCGCGGTGGCCATGACCAGGGAGACAACGATGGTCGGGTTGAGCAAGGGCAACGTGATGTACCGGAAGGTGACCCACCGGCTGGCCCCGTCGATCTGGGCCGCCTCGTAGTACAGGCGGGGGATGGACTCCAGTCCCGCCAGGAACAGGAGGATATGAAAGCCGACAAACTGCCAAACCACCACCGCGGTCACGGTGGGCAGGGCTTGCTGCGGGCTGGTGAGGAAAGGCTGGGGCGGGAGGCCCAGCCAGTGGAGCACCTGGTTCACAATGCCCAGATGGGGCGACAGCAGCAGGCTCCAGACCCAGGAGACGGCGACCGCCGGGGCCACATAAGGGGCGAAGAAGACGGCCCGGAAGAAACCCCGGAACCGGCGGATGGAGTGGAGCAGAAGAGCGAAGGCCAACCCCAGGATGAGCTGGGCGGGCACCCCCAACAGGCCGTACCAGAGGGTGTTCCGGAAGGCCTGGTGGAGGCGCTGATCGGCCAGCATCCGCTCATAGTTCCCCAAGCCCACAAAGGTTCGGGCCTCGGGTTGGACATGCCAGTCGTACAGGGACATCTGGAAGGCTTGCAAGGTCGGGATGATGCGGATCCCGATGAAGAAAAGAAGGGGGAGCGCTAAGAAGATGTACGCCCAGAGTGCTTTCCGTGCCGAGAGTGTGAGTCTGACCATGAGCGCTCCCCCTTCTCCCCGGTGATCAGCCCGCCAGAGACAATAGGTCGCGTCCGCTGGCCGGAAGCCCTTGCCCTGGGGCTTCCGGCCCTTCACCAGCCTCAGCGGTTCCAGAACTGGTCCAGAATCCGCTGCTCCTCCTCCGCCGCGATCCGGATGGACGTCGCGGGATCGGTACCCTCCAGGAGCACCCGGTTGATGGCGTCCACCATCACCCGCCGCTGCCCTTCCTCATCAACGAAGAAGGTGGCATGCGAGTAGGGAAGCGACCGGATGAAGGGCCCGTACACCGGATCCTCCGCCAGCTCGGGGTCGTCGGCGAGGGAGAGCCGGGCCGGCAGCTCGCCCACCTGCTCCAGCCAGAGCTTCATCGCCTCTTCAGAGGTGATGAAGCGGAGGAACTTGAGGGAGGCCTCCAGCTTGGCCGGATCCTCGAAGGCCCGCGCCGTGAGCCCGTTCATCCAGAAGGAGCCGAAGTTGTGCCGGTCGTTGGGATCGAAGACGGGCAGTTCCGTCACGCCCCAGGCGAACTGGTCGCCCACCCCGTTGCGGATGGTGGCGATGGCGAAAGAGCCGTCGATGATCATGCCGATCAGCCCGGCGATGAACCCGTCGCGGTAGTCGGCCCGGCCGGGGAAGAACTCCACGTCGCCCAGGCCGTGCTTCAGCTGCCAGTCGGTGTAGAACTCGAGGGCCTTGACGCCCGCCTCGCTGTTGTAGAGCACCCGGCGGTTCTCATCGTCGTAGGGCTGCCCACCGAACTGGCGGATGAGCACCTCCCGGATCAGATGGTGGTCCTGACCCGCCGGCCCGAACCCGAAGCCCAGGCGGGTGTAGAAGGGCCCCCGCCGCTCCGCCATCGCCTGGCCCGCGGCAATGAACTCATCCCAGGTCTGGGGCGGCTCCTGGAAGCCGGCTTGGTTGAGGAGGTCCTTGTTGTAGAAGAGGGCGAGGGTGCGCACCCCCGTGGGCAGGCCCCAGTACTCCCCGTTCATGAAGGCCGCCCGCACCATGGGAACGAACTCCCGCTCGATCTCCGCAGCGTCGATAGGCAAAGGCTCGAGATACCCCGCCCGGACCCAGGCGGGCAGCCAGCCGTAGAAGAGGTTGACGACCTCCGGTCCCTGACCGGCCGGCACCGCCGCCGCGACCCGGGCGCCGTACGCCTCGTAGGGGAAGGTCTCGTGGATCACCCGGATGCCGGGATTCTCCGCCTCGAACTGCTCGATCAGCTGATCGATGGCCTTGACCTTGGTCTCGTAGTAGTACTGCCAGTACCGGATGGTGATGGGCTCACCCGACTGGGCGCCCGCCCATCCAGCCAGAGCCCAAACCAGCGCCAAGGCGAGGAAGACCGTCACCAAGGAGCGAGTCCTGCAGGCGACCACGCACGACAACCTCCTTTAGGTGAGAGCTTGGATCTCGATGGTCCCGAAAACAGGCAGGCCAACTTTCATCAGGCGATAGAAGAAGTGAGCCCCTTACCCAGGACAACCTTTACGCCCGGCACCACCTCCTCATCCACCAACCCCCGCACGAACGAAGGAGATGGAATCTCGGCGCGAATCAAGCACGGTGGCGACAGCGCCCAGGATACCCGCCTCCTCCCCCAGCTCCGAGGGGACCACCCTGGGCGGGTACGGCACCAGCGTCTCGATGATCTGGCGGACCGGCTCCAGGAAGAGAGGCTCCGGCGCCCGGGCAACACCCCCGCCGATCACCAGCACTTCCGGATCGATCAGACTGCACAGGTTGGCCAGGGCGATGCCCACCATCTCCGCCGTCTCCCGCCAGACCTCCATGGCCAAGGGATCCCCCTGCGCGGCCGCTTCGGCGACGAGCCTGGCCGTGATGGCCTCTTCCCTGCCACCGGCCAGGTCCAACACCATGGACGGCCGCCCCAGAGCCCGCATCCGGGCGAGGAAGCGGCGGGCGATCCCAGGGCCGGCGGCGAAGGTCTCCAGGGGCCCGTACCCTTCCGCCCTGGCGATGGGTCCGAGGGCTCCGATGAGCCAGTAGCCGATCTCGCCCGCCGCCCCGTGCGCGCCCCGGTAGACCTCGCCGTTGAGCAAGAGCCCCACGCCGATGCCGGTGCCGATGGTGACGCAGGCGCCGTCGGTCACACCCCGGAGCGCCCCCTTCCAGTGCTCGCCCCGGAGGATGGTGTTCACGTCGTTCTCCATGTGGACGGGGCGCTCCAACTCAGCCCGAAGGTACTCCCCCAGGGGGATGGACCCGGGAACGGGCCCCCCGTGACCCGCCGAGGGAGTGGCTCCTCCCGCGGGGCTGCCCTCTCGGGCGGGGCGGGCCAAGCCTGGGGCCAAGGAGACAGAACGCCCCTCGGGATCGGGGACCCCAGGGACACCGATGCCGATGCCCATCACCTTCTCCAGGCCCAATCCTGCCTGGTCCAGCAGGTGGAGGATCAACCCCTTGACCCGCTCCTCCACCGGCTCCTCGCCATCTTCAACGTGGGTGGAGATGGTGGCGGTGGCGACCAGGTTCCCTTCCAGGTCACTCACGCCGCCGGCCACCTTGGTGCCCCCCAGATCCACACCGACCACATAGGCCAGCCGGGCGTTGTAGGCGTAGAGTGCGGGGCGCCGGCCCCCCGTCGACTCGCCTTCGCCCACGCAGACCACCAGGCCCTCCGCCTCCATCTCCCGGACCAGCTGGGAGACGGCCGGCAGGCTGATCCCCGTCCGGTCGGCCAGCTCCACCCGCGAGAGGGGACCGGCCCGTTGCAGGTGCTCCAGAATACGGGATCGGTTGAGGCTCTTGATCAGCTTCCCCGTTCCCCACACGGGCCGGTCCTGGTCCTTCGCCACCCACCTGACCTCCTGCTCGCGCGCCGGCCGACAGGCCCCGCCCTGCCGTTGGACATACTTTCTTTACAAAAATAAGCAAGTTATTCTTTCGTTATTGACTGCCCCTTTCCTTCTTGGCGGGAATCAGGAAGCGCACCGATTCCGGCGATCCCGCCCAGTCAGGGCCTTACTGGCCGGCGGAAACGGCTGCCCCCGCTCCGGCCGCCCGCCGGCGGATGATGAGGCGGGCCACCAGGGGCCCGAGGAGCGCCACCGCGGCCACCGCCAACAGGGCGGCGGAGATGGGCCGGGTGACGAAGATGGTGTAGTCGCCCTGGCTGATGGCCAGTGCCCGCCGGAGCTGCTGCTCGGCCAGGGGGCCCAGGATGAGCCCGATGACCGCCGGCGCCACGGGGAAGTCGAAGCGGCGCATCAGGAAGCCCACCAACCCGATGAGGTACAGGGTGGCGAGGTCCACCACCGAGTGGTTCAGGCTGTAGGTCCCGAGGGTCGCGAAGACCATGATCCCCGCGTAGAGGAGCGGCCGGGGGATGGTGAGGAGGCGGACCCAAAGCCCCACCAGGGGCAGGTTGAGGACCAGCAGCATGGCGTTGCCGATGTAGAGGCTGGCAATCAACCCCCAGACCAGATCGGGCGCGTTGGCGAAGAGGAGTGGCCCCGGCTGGAGGCCGAACTGCTGGAAGGCGGCCAGCATGATGGCGGCGGTAGCCGAGGTGGGCAACCCCAGGGTGAGGAGGGGGACCAGCACCCCCGCCGCGGCCGCGTTGTTGGCCGCCTCGGGCCCCGCCACCCCCTCGATGGCGCCTTTTCCGAACTGATCCTTCTGCTTGCTTAGCCGGCGCTCCAGCGCGTAGCTGAGGAAGGTGGGCAGCTCCGCGCCACCGGCCGGGAGCGTGCCCATGGGAAACCCGAGGAGGGCGCCCCGCAGCCAGGGCTTCCAGGATCGCCGCCACTCCTCCCGGGTCATCCAAATGGAGCCCCGGAGGGGGATCACCTCCACCTCGTCCCGGCCCAGGCGGGAGGCAGCGTAGAAGGCCTCACCCACCGCAAAGAGGCCCACCGCCACGATCACCACGTCGATGCCGTCCAGCATCTCCAGCATCCCCAGGGTGTATCGGGCCTGGCCCGTCTGGAGGTCGATGCCCACCAAGCCCAAAGCCAGCCCGAAGCAGAGGCTGGTCAGCCCCCGGACGGCGGAGGAGCCCAAGAGGGAGGTGACCGCCGTGAACGCCACCAGCATCAGGGCGAAGTACTCGGCAGGCCCAAAGGCCAACGCGACCCGGATCATCAGGGGCGCGATAAAGGTGAGGGCTATGGTGGCCAGGGTGCCCGCCACGAAGGAGCCGATGGCCGCCGTTGCCAGCGCCGCCCCGCCCCGGCCCTGGCGGGCCATCTGGTAGCCTTCCAGGGCGGTGATCATGGAGGCGCTCTCCCCCGGCGTGTTGAGCAGGATGGATGTGGTCGAGCCGCCATACATGCCCCCGTAGTAGATGCCCGCGAACATAATCATGGAGCCGGTGGGATCCAGGTGGAAGGTGACAGGGAGCAACAGGGCGACGGTCAGGGCGGGGCCGATGCCCGGCAGGATGCCCACAACAGTGCCCAGGGTGACCCCCACCAGGGCCCAGAGCAGGTTCTGGAGGGTCAAGGCTACCGAGAAGCCTTCAAGCAGGAGGCCCAGGGTTTCCATCAACGGTTCCTCCCCTCGTGCCGATCACCACGGCAACCAGCCAGCCGGCAGGTTGAGGTCCAACAGGTACGTAAAAGCCAGGTACGCCACCAGCGCGAGCACGAAACCGGTCACCACGTCCCGCAGGTACCGCCGGCTGCCGAAGGCTTGGGCCATCCCCCAGAAAAGGAGGGTGGAGGCCACCACAAAGCCGGCCCGCTCGATGAGGAGCTGCTGGACCAGAAGGGCCGTCCCCATCAGGAGCACCGCGCCCCAGTTGATGGGGGGCCGCTGAACCTCGGCCTGCTCCTGGGCAGGACGTCCCCGCAGGGCCTGGATGAGCAGGACCATCCCACACGCGCCCGTGGCCGCCGACACGAGAAAGGGAAAGAAGCGGGGCCCGATGTGCGCGTAGCCCGGGGAGACGCGGATTTGGAACGCGCCGACCAAGAGGAAGACGGCCAAGCCCAGAACGCCCAAGGCCAGGAGCAGTTCCCCGGTCAGGCGGGCGCGCCCGGGAGCCCAGGCCCGGGGGACGGCCTGCCGTCCCCCGGACACCGCAGCCGCAGGCACATCGCGACGAGGCATGCCTTCCGATGGGGTGCGACGGTACGCGCTCACTGGATCAGACCGATCTCCTTCAGCACGGCTTCCACCCGCCGGTTCTCCTCCGCCAGGTAGTCGGCGAAGGCGTCACCCGAGAGGTAGAAGTCGTTCCAGTTGTTCTCGGCGAGGATCTGATGCCAGCGCTCCGTGGCGTGGAGCCGGTCAAACGCGGCGACCAAAGCCGCCTTCTGCGCCTCGGAGATCCCGGGCGGCGCCACCACGCCCCGCCAGTTGGCGAGCTCAATGGGCACCCCCTGCTCCACCAACGTGGGCACGTCGATCCCCTCTACCCGCTCCCGGGAGGAGATGGCCAGCGCCCGGAGGGCTCCCGCCTCGATCTGGCCGGCCCACTCGCCGTACCCCGTCACGCCGGCTGAGACATGCCCGCCCAACATGGCGGCTAGGGCCTCGCCCCCGCCCGAGAAGGGAATGTAGTTGATGTCACTGGGGGCGACGCCAACCTCTTTGGCGAGCAGACCCACCAGAATGTGGTCGACACCCCCGGCGGAACCGCCCGCCCAAGAGATGGAGCGGGGGTTGGCCTTGAAGGCCTCCAAGAGGTCGTCCAGGGTCTGGAAAGGCGAGTTGGCCGGCACCGCAATCACTTCGTACTCGGCGGTCAGGCGGGCGATGGGGGTGGTCTGCTCCAGGGTGACCGCCGACTGGTTGGTGAGGATGGCGCCCACCATCACCAGACCGGTGATCATCACCAAATCGCCCTGCCCCCGCTCGGTGCTGGCCAGCCGGGCCAGGCCGATGGTCCCGCCGGCCCCCGGCACGTTGAAGACGTCCACCACCCCCGGCACGATCCCGTCCCGGAGCACCACCTGGGCCAGGCGGGCCGTCTGATCCCAGCCGCCCCCCGGGCTGGCGGGGGCCATGATGCGCAAGCTCGACGGGGGCTGGACCTCCTGGGCGTGGACGGAATCCCATGCCACCACCAGAACCAGCGCGACCGCGAACGCAGCGACCGCCGCAACGACATGAGCCTTCTGGCGCAGCCTGAAAACCAAGAGTTGGCCACCTCCAGACTCGAACTTCCCGGCAGCCTCACCGCCGCCCCATAGCATTGGTGGACTTGGGTGCAGCTGACCGGGACAAACCCGGTAGAGACAGCCAATACAGTTCTTGTAAATACGTATGATTCCTTTTGATGATGATTGTTCTGTTGTACCACTTGCGACCCCCACGCTGTGGGACTCAATGTAATGAAGGACCAACACAACTTTGCCTTTCATGCGGTTTCATGAAGGAATCACTTGCCACGCGGCGAATAGGGTTCACCGAACAACTTGCTTAGGAAAGTATTCAAAGTATCTCCGCCAGACGATGGGTGTGAGACCATGGCCG
>NZ_VSCV01000084.1:0-1669 GCF_047459355.1 Limnochorda sp.
ACGACCTCCAGGGCCAGCTGGCCGCCGCTCTCCAACCGATGGCCATCGCGACCGCGACCGCCGCGTATGGGGAGACCCGTGAGGCCATCTTCAACTTGCGCGCCTCCACGCGCCACGCGGGTGAACACTGGCTCACCACCCTGCGAGCCTTCGCGGAGGACTGTGCCCGGCGCTACGGGCTGGACGTGCGGGTCGAAACGTCGGGGGACAGGCGAGCCCTTACACCCGATACGGAAACCCAACTTCTCTTGGCCGTGAAAGAGGCTGTCCTCAACGCTTGCCGGCACGCCCAGGCTAGGCAGGTGGTGGTCTCGGTGGCGGAAGGCGTCGAGGCTCTCCAGATCCGGGTCACGGACAACGGTACCGGCTTCGATCCCGGGTCGACCCATCCCCCCGACGGGTACGGCCTGCGCATCATGCGGGAGCGGGTCGAGGGCGTTGGTGGGCGGATGGACTTGCGCTCCGACCCGGAAGAGGGACTGAGGTGGAGTTCGTCGTGCCTGGAGACGCTACCGAGCCATCAGGATGGAACCCGCGCTCCACGATGGGTTTTCCTTGGACTCCACCGGCCCTCAGCCCTTGATTCGTCAGGCCCTTCGTGGGTGGATGGTCCAGGCCGGGGCGAACGGGACGGCCTGGGATGAAGGGAGGGGGAACTCCTTGAAGAGATGGGCCGCCGGGCTGGTCCTTGCCACACTCCTGGCCGGGGTCGTTGGGATCGGGTGGGGGCCGCGGGACCTCCCCGCCCGCCTCGTCAACCGGTACAGCCCCCACGCCCCGTCCAGCCCCGAAGAGTGGGCCCGGGTGTATGGCTATGGGCCAGACGAGCTGGTCGAGTTCACCTTCGACCGGGGGCGCGGTAGGCCGTTCTTCCAGGGCGAGGTCAACGGGCGGCCGGCCAGCCTCTTTTTTGACTCAGCGAACGCGTTCGGTCTGACGGTGCCTGAGGCGTGGGTTCGCCAGGAAGGCTGGAGGGTGACGGGCGAGCGACCCCACGTGGTGGGCGGGCAGCCGACAGGCACCTTCCCCGATTTCACGGTCACTTCCCTCGCCGTAGCCGGCGTGGCCCTGCCCATAAGCGTAGGAACCTCATGGGCTGGCAACGAGGCCAGTTTCGGCTGGCCCAGCCTGAGGGGACGCACGATCACCCTCGACTACGCGCACGGTCGGGCGGCCATCGGCTCCCGCCCGCTGCCCGAGTCGATCACCCCGGGCCGCGGCCGGTACGTGGCCCGCTACGTCTCTCCCGAGGGCTATGCCGGTGCAGTCCTGATCCCCACCCGGGTTCGAGGGCGCCAGTACCTCGCCCTGGTGGACACGGGTGCTTCGGTCACCGCCATCGATCGGACCCTGGCCGAAGAGTGGGGGCTCGCCCCCAACCTCTTGGGACGGGTGAGGCTGGAGGGGTTGGAGATCGGTCCTTTCCGACTGGACGTCCCGTCGGCCGCCCTGCGCCCGGTCCGCACCCTCTTCCGGAGCGGTCCCCGGCCGTCCTTCGTTATCGGCGCCGACGTCCTTTGCCGCTTTCTGGTCACCTTCGACTACGCCGCCGGACGCTTGATCCTGGAGCGGTAAGGGGCCGGCTCACGTCTCGGCCTCCACCCACCCAGGCCAGGACCGGCCTGTCCCAGGACATTGGTCCTCGTCCATCCCTCGAGCGGGCTATCCC
>NZ_VSCV01000085.1:0-1667 GCF_047459355.1 Limnochorda sp.
GCCAGTGGGCCTGTCCGTACGGGGCGCCCCAGCTCAACCCCACAACCGGGGTGATGCAGAAGTGCGACATGTGCAAGGACCTCCAGGATGCTGGGGAGCCTCCGGCCTGCGTGGGCAACTGCCCCATGCGGTGCCTGGATTACGGCGAGCTCGAGGAGCTCCGGGCCAAGTACGGTGACGTGGATTCGATCATGCCTCTGCCCTCCGGTGAGATCACCAGACCGGCGTTCGTCGTGACGCCGCCCAAGTCGCCTCACCAGGGCGCCGGCGGACGGATCCGAGACGTGATGGAGGCGTAGAGAGC
Source organism: Limnochorda sp. (assembly GCF_047459355.1). NCBI lineage: Bacteria > Bacillati > Bacillota > Limnochordia > Limnochordales > Limnochordaceae > Limnochorda > Limnochorda sp. The sequence continues at coordinate 305 of NZ_VSCV01000085.1, forward strand.
CATGGACAAGACTTGGGCACTGGTTGCCTACACTCTGCTCACACAGATGTCTGTGGGCACATTCTTGGTCTACTGGATCTACTTCCTGTCTGTCCGGCGGGGCTCGGGAGCAGAGATTCAGGGCCAGGTTCACCGCCCACTGCTCACCGTCGCGGTGCTTCTGCTGTTGGGCATGATCGTCTCCCTCTTCCACCTGGAGCGCCCGCTCATGGCCTACCGGTCCGTGGTCAACGTGGGGAGCTCGTGGCTGAGCCGGGAGATCCTTTTCACGGTCCTCTATGGCCTGTTCGGCTTGCTCTACATCGGGGCCGTACGAGCTCGGGCGGGGCTCCCCGGGTGGCGGAGCGCCTTAGGCTGGCTGGTGGCGCTGAGCGGCATCGGCCTGGTCTACAGCATGGCCCGGATCTACATGATCCAGGCGGTGCCCTCGTGGAACACGGTGGCGACCCCACTGACGTTCTTCACCGCGGCGCTCCTCCTGGGCGGGCTGATCACCGGCACGCTGTACCAGACCGGGGGTCGGTCTGGGTCTCAGCCGGTGGAGAGCACCCTCTTCCGTTGGATTGGGCTGGGCTCCATCGTCCTGCTGGGGATCCAGGTCGTGGCCCTGGTACTGGGCGCTGCCGACATCCAGGCCCAGCTGGGGATGGCGACCGTGGCCCTCGGTGGGGGCCTCAAGACGTGGCTGGTGGTCTATCTGGCCCTGGCCTTCGTGGGGGCGGGGTGCTGTGGCGCCTTGCTCTACGGGGAAGCCGTGCGCTCGCCCAGGAACCTGAACGTGACGAGCCTGGCCTCCGTCGCCCTCGCCCTAGTTCTGGCGTCGCAGCTGGTGCATCGCTACCTGTTCTACACGCATCAGATCCGCATCGGGCTGTAAGCGGAGCGCGAAGAGAAGGGGAGGGCCCACCTCGGGCCCTCCCCCCAACATGGGGGGAGCCTGAGCATGGACCAAGAGAAGCATACTGCTGCTGTGACGGAGACGACCACCAAGGAGTTTCTTCTGGGCGAGATCCTGACCTTGAGCCTGCTCGGGCGGACCTTCTACGCCTTTCCTGAGCCCGCGTGGATCGACGGGCTGGTGAAGAACGACGTTTTCCAGGATGTGCCCCTCGCCGCGGACCACGCCGATGTTCGCCAGGGGATGGCCCTGGCCCGCCAGTGGCTGGACGGCCGGTCTTCCCAGCAGGCTGCCGATATCCTCGAGTCCGACTACATTCGCCTCTTTGTGGGCGGCGGGCGCCACATCTTGGCTCCGCCGTGGGAGTCGGTCTACGTCAGCTCCGAGCCCTTGTTGCTCCAGCGGGAGACCCTCGAGGTGCGGAACTGGTATGCCCGCTACGGCCTGGTGGCGGAGAAGAAAGGC
>NZ_VSCV01000086.1:0-1620 GCF_047459355.1 Limnochorda sp.
CCGGTGGCCGTCGCCGAGGTGGGCGACCAGGACCTGTGGAACCGGGCCACGGTGGGGGTCGCCTGCGTGAGCAACGAGGGCGCCCATGCCCACCAGGTGCTCGGGCAGGTGCTCCGCTTCGTCGAGTCCGTGGGCGAGGTGGAGATCGATGGGGTGGAGGTCCGGCTCGCCTGAAGGCGGCCGGGCTCCCCAGGGAGGTGGGGTTGGTGGCGAGCCCGCTCAGGGTGCGGCGCGTGGCCGAACAGGCCAAGAAGGAGCTCGGGGACATCCTGCGCACGCTAAAGGATCCCCGGATCGGATTTGTCACCGTCACCGACGTCGAGGTTTCCAACGATTTGAGCCATCTCAAGATCTTTGTCAGTGTCTACGGTGACCAGGAGGCCCGCCAGCAGTCGCTGGAAGGCCTCCAGGCGGCCAAAGGCCTTATCCGGAGCGAGTTGGGCCGCCGGATCCGCCTCCGGATGACCCCGGAGATCGAGTTCCGGCTCGATACCTCCCTCGATCGGGGCGCGCGCATCGACCAGCTTTTGGCGGAGATCCGCTCGGAAGGGCAGGCCAAGGAGCCATGAGCCTGGAGGCCGTAGCCCGGGTGCTGGAGGCCGCGGGCCCGACGCTGATCGTCTCCCACGAAGATCCCGATCCTGACAGCATCGGTTCCCTTTTGGCCGCCCGGTGGGCCCTCCGGCGGGTGAGGCCGGGGGTGCCCGTGGAGGCGGCCACCCCCGAGCCGGTGCCTTCCAGCTGCCAGTTCCTTCCTGGAGCTGACGAGATCCTCTCCCCTGACGAGGCTCAGGCCCGGGGGCCCTGGCAGACCCTGTGGGTGCTGGATTGCGAGCCCGGCCGGATCGGGCGCCTGCAGCCTCTGGTGGCGGCCGCGCAGCAGCTGGTCAATGTGGACCACCACGCGAGCAACACCCAGCCCTGGGGCCACCCCGCGGAGACCCGGTACATCGACCCCGAGGCGGCGGCCACCGGCCTGTTGGTCTACCGGCTGATCCGCCACTGGGGCTTGGCCTTGGACCGGGAGGCGGCCACCTTTATCTTCACCGCCCTTTCGGGCGACACGGGGTCCTTCCGCTACAGCAACACCACCGCTGAAGCCCTGGAGGCGGCTCGGCAGGCGGTGCTGGCGGGAGCTCGGCCCCAAGAGGTAGCCCACAACCTCTACGAGCGGCGCACCCTGGAGGAGCTCCAGCTTCTGGGCCGGGCCTTGAGCCTCCTCTCCCGCACGCAGGACGGCGCCATCGCCTGGATCGCCCTGCCCCACAGCCTGGTGGAGGGCCAGCCGGCGGAAGCCTTTGACGGCCTGGTCAACTACCCCCGGATGGTGGAAGGGGTGGAGGTGGCCCTCCTCTTCCGGGAGGTGGAGCCGGGGCGGGTCCGGGTGAGCCTCCGGTCCCAGGTGTGGGCTGACGTGAGCCAGATCGCGGCCCGCTTCGGGGGCGGCGGGCACCCGCGCGCGGCGGGGTGCACCGTCTCCCTCCCCCTGGCGCAGGCGGTGGAGCAGGTGGTGGGCGCCGTGGGCGAGCTTCTGGCCCAGGGCCCGTCCAGTGGGGATCCGGCGGCGGGCACCCTCGACGTGTGGGGGGACGGGGCGGCCCAGGGCCTGGAGAAGGGGGC
>NZ_VSCV01000087.1:0-1592 GCF_047459355.1 Limnochorda sp.
GGTGAGGGGGCCTTAGGCGGGAGGGCCGACTAGGCGCGGCGGGTCGCATTCCCGTGGCCACCGACGGGGTCTTCCTCGCCCCGCGGAACATGTCCAACCTCTTCCGGCAGACGACCATCATCGGGCTCCTGGCCATCGGCATGACCTTCGTCATCACCGCCGGCCACATCGACCTGTCCGTGGGGTCCCTCACGGGCCTGGCCGGGGCGATTGCCGCCATGATGCAGGTGCGCTGGCTCCCGGCCCTGGCCCAGGCCTGGGGCGTGGCCTGGCTCCAGGAGAGCTGGGTGATCTCGGTGATCGCCATCCTCGCCGCGCTCCTCGTCGGCCTGCTGGTGGGCTTGTGGCACGGGGTCTGGACGGCCTACGGTGGGGTGCCCGCCTTCATCGCCACCCTGGGGGGCCTCTTGATCTTCCGGGGGAGCATCCTGGGCATCACCCGCGGGGTGAACATCGGCCCCATGGAGCCGCTCTTCCGGAGCCTGGGCCAGTCCTACCTGAGCACCGGCGCGGGCGTGGCCCTGGCGGCGGTGACGGTGGCCGCCATCTTCCTCATGACCTTCCGGGCCCGGCGAGAGCGGATCCGCCACGGGCTGCCCGTCCACGCAGCGTGGATGGACGGGGCGGCGGCCGCCCTCTACTCGGCCCTGGCCATCCTTTTTGTCGTCGTGATGAACCGGTACCGGGGGATTCCCGTGCCAGTCATCATCCTGATCATCGCCGCCATGATCTTCACCTTCATCTACCGGCGGACCCAGCTGGGGCGGTACACCTGGGCCATCGGCGGCAACCTGGAGGCGGCCAAGCTGTCGGGGGTGAACGTGCGGCGGGTGACGGTGCAGATCTTTGCCCTCATGGGCCTCCTGGCGGGTCTGGCCGGCGTCATCCTCACGGCCCGCCTCAATGCGGCCACGGCCAACGCGGGGAACGGCTTCGAGCTCGACGCCATCGCCGCCTGCGTCATGGGCGGTACCAGCCTCGCCGGCGGGTACGGGAGCATCCCGGGGGCGCTCTTGGGCGCGCTCATCATGGCCAGCGTGGACAACGGCCTCAGCATGCTCAACGTCGAGTCCTTCTGGCAGCAGATCATCAAAGGCTTCATCTTGATGGTGGCCGTCTTGATCGACGTCCGGTCCCGGCGGGCCAAGCGGGCGTGAGGGCCCATGGAACGGTGCGCCGGGGTCACGTACGGGGAGGGGTGGCAGAGATGGCAACTCAGGTAACCTGGACGGAGGTGCCCGCACCGGTCTGCGAGGTGCCGCCAAAGTATCCCCACCTGACCAAAGAGGTCTACGATCGGCGGCTGGCGCGGCTGCGGGCCCGGATGAAGCAAGAGGGCCTGGACGCGGTGGTGGTCTACGCCGACCGGGAGCACGCGGCCAACTTCTCGTACCTGACGGGCTTCGGGCCCCGCTTTGAGGAGGCCCTCCTGATCGTGCTCCCCGAGGGGACGCCGACGGCGGTCTTGGGGGCGGAGAACGTGGACATGGTCCACTTCACCCCCGTGGAGTTGAAGGGCGTCTTCTACCCCACCTTCGGCCTCATGGGCCAGCCCCGGGTGAACGTCCCCGCCCTGGAGCAGATCCTGCGGG
>NZ_VSCV01000088.1:0-1577 GCF_047459355.1 Limnochorda sp.
ATTCATGCCCTCAGAGTCCCTCCTTGGGATTGATGTCTCGTTTTTTAAAATCCTTTTAATGCTTTTAATGCTGAACATACTGGCAAATGGATTGTTCTCTTTAGATAAGGGATATTTCCCCTGGTTGCCTCCTTGACCATCCTGCTCACTTTCTTGACATAGCGCTTCGGAACCTTCTTTTCTTCGCTTGGCTCAATCCATTTTTCCACACGTCCAAACAAGGTTTTTAATGTCAATTTATCCATATGAGCCACCAGCCCTGTCATCATCGCACTGACGCCCTTATCCACCCAACTGCGGCCATTTTTCAGCCGTTTTGCAAATACACTCATGGTTGCCTCAGCACTTCCCATGGACCTGAATCCTTTAACGTCTATTCCTTGTTCTTTGAGCCAATCACGATAATCTCTCAAGGCTTCAGGATACTTTTCCAACTGTTTAATCAGATTCTCAAGTTGAGCCTCTTTGGACTCATCTTCCAAGGTTCCCACAGCGCTGTTTAATTCCATAAGCAGTTTTTCCGGTGCGTTTTTGGCCAATGCCTTTCGCAGAGCTCTATAGCGCGGATGCCTCTTGAACAAGCGTTGAATCTCTCGTGCCACATGATATCGGTCAAGTGTATAAAAAGCCCTGTCACCGAAATACTCACGACAAGCAGTGATCCAAGCGGCTCCGTCTCCATTGATAACCAGCTTATGTACTGCCGGGTCATAATCATAGGTGTCCGTTAAAAACTTCTCAAACGCATCCCAGAAAGGCTCTTTTCCGTTATGGACAAAATGGCGTTTATTTTTCAGCTTCACCCGTTTTCCGTTCACTTCCCACCCTTGATGAACGGCAGCTATTTTTTCTTCTTTTCCCCTTTGTTTTTGCCGCTGTCTTTTGACATATAGTCCATCCACTTCCACAAACAACACTTGACCATGTACCGGCTCTGGTTCTTTTGAAATCGCTGTCGCCTCCAAAAGAAGCTTCCGAATGGTTTCATGGCTTATAACCCGGTAACCAACAATATCTTCCAGTACGTCCGCCGCCTTTCGGTACGAAGTACCCGTTATGGCGAATTCCATCGCAGTCTCTTCCAATAACGGACTAATCCCCTTTGCCCCTTTAAATTCTAAAATGCGGTCCAAAAGACATACATATTTTCCGGTCTTCCTGTCGTGATAATAATTTCGTTTAATCTCGATGTCTCCGAAGAGACTGGTTATCGTGCATGTTCTTGTGTCATGCAGCCTAAAACGGTCTCTATCACGGTTTTCGGCGATTTGTTTATCCAATTCTTCAAGAAGTTGTGCCAATACCTGAGAGTATGTGTGTTGTAAATTCCTCCAAAGAATTAGCTCCAATTGTTTAAAACTTAGATTTTGTATGGTATCTTTTTTCATGAGAGGGTTCCCTCCTTTGGGTGTTTTTTTGATTTTAGCCAATTAACATTTTACCAAGGAGGAACCCTCTTTTTATATTCTTTTCTTACTACCGCGCTTCGCTTGGTGACCTTTTCATCCAGATAACGACAAAACGTCATTATCTGGATGAAAAGGCAAAAATATCTCCAACAAACATTTTACTCATAC
>NZ_VSCV01000005.1:0-89436 GCF_047459355.1 Limnochorda sp.
GGGAGGAAGGCTGAGGCGGCATCAGATCCCTCCTCCTCGCCCATGCTCTTCCGGACGCCATCCCGGGAATGATTTGTGATATCTGTCACATTCTCCTCGGAAAACGTGGTACAATGGTCCGGGGCGAGGCCAGCCGGTACCGGCCCAGCGAGCCCAACCCAGAAGACCTGGCCTCCCGGCTCCGGCAGCACCCTCTCGGCGCCGGCGCCCTCTCCGGCCCCAGGCAGGGTTCCCAGCCCCGGGGCGATCCGACCCCTGGTCGGGTCACTAACGACGTGGATTCGGAGGCAGATGGGATGGAGTTGACTCGACGCCAACTCTTTCAGTGGGGTGCTCGGCTGGGCGCCGCCGGCGCGACGGGGTGGGTCCTCACCCAGAGTTCCCAAGCCCAGGCGGCCAGCCAGTCTCCCCCATCCTCCCAAAAGGGGATGCTGATCGACATCACCCGCTGCGTCGGGTGCCGTTTGTGTGAGCGGGCCTGCGCGAGCAAGTGGGGTCTGGACCCGACGGACGAGCACCCGTCCAACCAGTGGACCTGGCTGACTCAGGTGGCCTCCGCGGACGGGCCCCGTTACGTCCGGAACCAGTGTTTCCACTGCTTGGATCCGGCCTGTGTCTCCGCCTGCCCGGTGGCCGCCCTCCGGAAGACGGCCGAAGGCGCGGTGATCTATGAAGAGGCCCGGTGCCTGGGCTGCCGTTACTGCATGCTGGCCTGCCCCTTCCAGATTCCGCGGTACGAGTGGCACTCCTGGAACCCGGCGGTGACCAAGTGCGTCTTCTGCTACGACCGGCTGGCGGAAGGCGAGGCGCCCGCCTGTGCGGTGGCCTGCCCCACCGGGGCCACCCTCTTCGGCGACCGGGAAGCGCTGCTGGCCGAGGCCCGGCGGCGGATTGCAGCCCATCCCGACCGGTACGTGCCCCACATCTACGGGGAGCATGAGGCGGGCGGTACCGCCTGGCTCTTCCTCTCCGACGTGCCCTTCGAGGAGCTGGGCTTCCGGACCGATGTGCCCACCCAAGCACCGCCCCGCCGGACCGACGCCATCATGCGCCTGGTCCCGCCGGTGGCCGGCGGGCTGGTGGCGGCCCTGGGCGCGCTCGCCTGGTGGAACCAGCAGGAGGAGGCGGGCCCTGGCGTGGACAGGGGCCCTGAGCCCAAGGCGGAGCGGGACGATGAAGGGGGACCCTCGGCATGAAGGAACTCACTCTGGCGTACGCCCCGGGTCGGGTGCGGGACTGGGCCTGGCACCTCACCTGGACCTGGCCCCGGGTGGTGCTGGCGCTGGTCGCCGGCGCAGGCTTCGTCGCCACCATCTACCGGTTCATCTTCGGGCTGGGGGCGGCCACCAACCTCTCCGATGAGTGGCCCTGGGCCCTCTGGATCTCCTTGAACGTGCTGTCGGGCGTGGCCTTGTCGGCGGGGGCCTTCACCATGGCGGCGGCCGTCTACCTCTTCCGGCAGCGAGCCCTGAAGCCCCTCCTCCGGCCCGCCATCCTCCTGGGCTTCCTGGGATACCTGCAGGTGATCATGGGCCTCATCGTCGAGCTGGGCAAGCCCTGGAACATCTGGCATCCCATCATCATGTGGCAGCCCCGCTCGGCCATGTTCGAGGTGGCCTGGTGCGTCATGCTCTACACCGTCGTTCTCTTCCTGGAGTTCGCCCCGGTGCTGCTGGAGAAGGTGGGCGCCAAGGCCCGCTGGCTGCGGGCGGCCCAGCGGATCACGCCCGCCCTGGTGGTGGCCGGGGTGGTCCTCTCCACCCTCCACCAGTCCTCCTTGGGGACCTTCTTCGTGCTGGTGCCGGGCAAGCTCCACCCCCTCTGGAACACCATCCTCCTTCCCCTGCTCTTCTTCACCAGCGCCATCGTCATGGCCATCGGCGTGGTCAGCCTGATGACCGCCCTCGCCTATGGCACCCTGGTCCGGTGGGATCCCGCGCCCCTGACGGCCCGCCTTCTCCGGTGGCTGCCCTGGGCGGTGGGCCTCTACCTGATCCTGAAGGTTGGCGACCTGGTGGCCCGGGGCCAGGTGGGGGAACTCTTCACGGGCTCGCCGGAAGCAGGTCTCTTCTGGCTGGAGCTGGCCCTCATCGTGCTGCCGGCGGTTCTGGCCCTCCAGCCCCGCCTCCGCTCCAGCCGGCGGGGCCAGGGCTGGCTGGGCGCGCTGGTGGTGGCCGGGGTGATCCTCAACCGGTTCAACGTGAGCCACTTCGGCCTCCGGGCGTGGACGGCGGCCGGCTACGTCCCCAGCCTGCCGGAGCTGGCCATCAGCCTGGGCCTCATGGCCGCGACCGTCCTGGCCTTCATTGCCATCGCCGAGAACCTGCCCGTCTTCAGCCACCGGCCACCGGCGGACCGAGGCGCCTGACCCTGGGGAGGCCTGGGACCGTGGGGCGACGGCCCAGGCCTCCCCTCCCAGCGCGCCCACGCCAGGCCTTAGCGCGAGCCTCGCCTTACAGGATCCCTGCCTTGACCTCCCGTCTCAGTGCCGGTACCTCTAGAGTACACGCCTGTCCAGCCCGCCTCCCAGAGACGGTGGGAGGCATGCGCTGATGCACCCTTCCCAGAGCCCGTGGGCCATCCCCGCCCGACCCTCGCCGGCAGCCAGCCTCAGGCCTCGCCCCAGGGCCAGCTCACGCCCTGGCGACGGCTTCGGTCCCCCGGGCCGCGCCTTCCCCTGGCTGGTGGGCCTGGCGGCCTGGTGTCCACCCTACCGGCTGGGCCGGCGCTGGCAGGCGGAGCTCCTGGTGGTGGCCGATCCCCTTCCCCCATCCCGGCGGCGCCGGCGCCTCGGCCCCACCCTCAGGGGCGTGGACCTCCGGGTGACCTGGCGGAGCGTCGAAGGGCTCGCCTACTCCAGCCCTCGCCATCGGGAGATTCTGCGCTGGGGGCGGATCCTCTACGATCCGGCAGGCCTGCTCACCTCTTGGATGGCCGCCCTGGCCGGCTCTGGCGCAGGATTCCAAGCCCTCCGCGTCGAAGCCGCCCCCGCCGGACATTCTCAGAAGAGAAGAGGAGCGGAGCCCATGGCCCAGGCCGACGTGCCACAGATGTTGGAGCTGCTCCGGGGCCGGGGGGTGGACCCGGAGGACCTGGTGCGCCTGGTGCTCAAGCTCCAACGCCCATACGTGCCTGACCTGACTGCCGATGCGGCCCGGGCCCACCTCCACGCGGTCCTGGCCAAGCGGGAGGTGGAGTACGCCATCATCACCGGGGTCATTCTGGACCGGATGGCCGAGGAGGGCCGGCTCGACGAGCCTCTGGGGAGCATCGTGCGGGAGGATCCGTCGCTCTACGGCGTCGACAAGGGACTGGCCCTCTCCATCGTGAATGCGTACGGGAGCATCGGCATGAGCAATTTCGGCTATCTGGTCCACGAGCGGCCCGACGTCCTGGAGGCGTTCCGGACCCGTCCGGGACGGGTCTGCACCTTCCTGGACGACCTGATCGCGGGCCTGGTGGCCGCCACCTGCGCGCGGATCGCCCACCGCGCGGGCGATGCGGCCGAAGGAAGATCGACGTAACGAGGGGGCAAGGGAGACCGTTTGACCCAACCGCTCACCGAGGTCCGAACCTATCGGGGCTACGCCCTTGATCCGTTCCAGCAGGAAGCCATCGAGCACATCGACCGGGGCGACTCGGTCTTGGTGGCCGCCCCCACCGGGACGGGGAAGACCCTGATCGCGGATTACCTCATCGAGCAGATGCACCGGCAGGGCCGGCGCGTCGTCTACACCGCGCCCATCAAGGCCCTAAGCAACCAGAAGTTCAAGGAGTTCAAGCGCCTCCTGGGCGAGGAGGCGGTGGGCATCCTTACCGGCGACGTGGTGGTCAACCCGGAGGCCTCCATCCTCATCATGACCACCGAGGTCTTCCGGAACCTGCTCCACCAGGACCCCGAGCGGGTCGCCGATGTGGCCTACGCCATCTTCGACGAGATCCACTACATCGACGATCCCGAGCGGGGAAGCGTCTGGGAGGAGTCCCTCATCTTCATGCCGCCCCAGATGCGCCTCTTGGGCCTTTCGGCCACCATCCCCAACGTGGAGGAGCTGGCCGCGTGGATCAGCCAGGTCCACGGTCACCCGGTGCGGGTGGTGGTCCACACCGAGCGGGCCGTGCCACTGGAGCACCACCTCTTCGAGGGGACCTTGGGCTTCACCACCCGCAAGGCCCTGGAGCAGCGGTACCGCCGGTACATGAAGCGGGCCGGCCTCAAGTTTTCCGACCGGGCCCGCCTCCCCTTCCGGTTCGAGCCCACCACCCACCTGGACCTGCTGGAGGTGCTGGCGCCCGAGCAGTTCCCCGTCCTCTTCTTCACCTTCAGCCGGCGCAAGTGTGAGGTGAACGCGCTGGAACTCAGCCGGACGGGGAAGGTCTACCTCACCCCAGAGGAGCAACGCCAGGTGGATGAGGTGATCCAGGAGGCCCTGGCCACCCGGGTGCCCGAGGGCGCGGGCCACCAGAACAGCGTGACGGCCCAGCGGCTCCGGGGCATGCGGAACTTGCTGCTGAAGGGCATCGGGTTCCACCACGCGGGCCTCCTGCCCGTGGTGAAGGACGTGGTGGAGGAGCTCTTCGAGCGCCGGCTCATCCGGGTCCTCTACTGCACCGAGACCTTCGCGGTGGGGATCAACTTCCCCTGCCGGACGGTCTGCTTCGACGCCTTCAGCAAGTGGGACGGCCGCACCTTCCGGCCCCTCCTCAACCGGGAGTACTTCCAGATGGCCGGTCGGGCCGGGCGCCGGGGCATCGACGTCCGCGGCGACGTCATCACCCTGGTGGACTTCAACTACTTCATCCCCCAGGAGCTGCCCTCCATGGACGAGGGGGAGATCGAGCCGGTCCGCAGCCGCTTCTCCCTCTCGTACAACACCGTCCTCAACCTGGTGGAGGGTTACGACCAGGAAGAGGTGGCCCGGATCCTCGCCAAGAGCTTCGCCACCTACCAGGCCAACCAGCGGCGGCGGGAGTACGAGGCCCGCCTGGCCGAGCTGGAAGGAGAACGGCTCCGGATCCAAGGCTGTGCCTACATGGAGACCCCCCGGTGCCCCGTCAACCTGATGGAGCGGATGGCCCTCCTGGAGGAGAAGCGGGAGGAGGTGTCCCGGCGCCTCGCCCGGAAGGAGCGCCGGGGCGTGAAGCGCCTCCGCCGGAAGATCCGCCAGGAGGAGGCGGCCCTGAAGAAGCTCCAGGTGGCCGGCTGCCCGCCCGAGGTGCTGGACCGGTGCCAAGCGCTCCTCCCCACCTACCGCCGCCTGACCAGGCGGATCGAGCAGATGCGGGAGCGGATCAGCAACCTCCCCTCACCCCAGCGGTTCCTGGAGAGCTACCGTCAGAAGCGGGCCCTCCTGGAAGCCCTGGATTACGTGCGGGAGGGCAAGCTCACTGCGCGAGGGCTCTTCGCCTCCCAGATCAACATCCAGGAGCTCTTGGTGACGGAGCTCCACTTCGACGGGTGGTTCCATGAGCTGGATGTGGACACCCTGAACGCCCTGGTGGTCTCCATCGACTACGAGCCCCGCCGCGCCGAGCGGCGGGTCCGCCACCGCCTCTTCAACACGGCCCGGGTGGAGGCGACGGTGCAGTTCCTTGCGGAGATGGAACGCTCCTTCGGCCAGGAGCCCACCATCCGCTTCAACGACAACCTGGCCCTCCTCGCCTACCACTGGAGCGCCGGTGAGAGCTTCGCCGAGATCCTGCGCCGGGGCGACTTCGACGAGGGCGACATCATCTACGCCTTCCGGCGGGCCATCGACCTCTTGCGCCAGATCCGCCACGCGGTGCGGGATGATCCCTACCTCTCCACCAAGCTGCAGACCTGCATCGACCGGATGGACCGGGACGAGGTGGCCGTCGTCCTGTAGCCTCCCAGACCCTCGGGACGACGCGCTCGGGGCCTGCCCGCCGGAGGCGGTGCAGGCCCCGAGCCGTTGGAACCCGTTTCCCTTGGACGTTCCCCTGCTCTCCGAGGTTACCCCTTGAGGGAGCCGGCCAGCATCCCCCGGATGAAGTACCGCCCCAAGAGGATGTAGACCAGCACCGTGGGCAAGGCGGCCAGCACTGAGCCCGCCATGGGCATGTTCCACCGGACCGCCTCACCCCCAGCCAGGTTGGCCAGCGCCACGGTGATGGGCTGGGCCGCGGGCTGGGTCAGGGTAACCGCGAAGAGGAACTCGTTCCAGATCTGGGTGAACTGCCAGATGATCACCACCGTGAAGGCGGGCGCCGACAGGGGCAGGATCACCCACCGGTAGATGCCGAAGAAACCGGCCCCGTCGATGGAGGCGGCCTGCACCATCTCATCGGGCAGCTCCGCGTAGAAGTTGCGGAAGAGGAGGGTGGTGATGGGCAGCCCGTAGACCACGTGGACCAGGATCAGACCCGGCAGCCCCCCGTACAGGTTGACCGACCGGAGGAACTGGAAGAGGGGAATCAGGATGCTCTGGTAGGGGATGAACATCCCGAAGACGATGAGCGGGAAGATGTACCGCTCGCCGGGCAGGCGCCACTTGGCGAGGACGTACCCGTTCATCGACCCCATGATCGCCGAGAGCGCGGTGGCGGTGACGGCCAAGATGAAGCTGTTCCGCAGCTTGGGCGCGAAGTCCCGCCACGCCGTGGCGTACCCCTCCCAGGAGATGGGCCGGGGCGGCTCCCAGGCCGTCGGGAGGCGGATGTGGGCCGGATCCTTCAGGCTGGTGACCACCGTCAGGTAGACGGGTGTCAGGTAGATGATCACCAGCAGGATGAGCACCCCGTAGACCGCCACCCGCCCCCACCGGGCCCGCCCCGCCGCCTTCTGGCGGGACAGCTGCAGGTCGTGGGCCGGCGTTCCGGTGGCGACGGCAGGCTGATCAGCCATCACGCCTCATCCCCCTTCCGCAGGGTGGAGACCATGTAGGGAATGATCAGGAGCGAGACCAGGAGCAAGAGCAGCGTGGCGATGGCCGCCCCCTTGGCGAACTGGTTGCCCCGGAAGGTGGTCAGGTACATGAGGATGGCCGGCACGCTGGTCATGGCGTTGTCCGGCCCGCTCATGGCGAAGATCAGGTCGAAGATCTTCAGGGCGATGTGGCCCAAGACCACCACCGCGCTGAGGGTGATGGGCTTCAAGAGAGGCAGCTCCACGTACCGGTAGATCTGGAGCCGGGAGGCCCCGTCCACCTGGGCCGCCTCCCGCAGCTCTTCGGGGATCCCCCGCAAGCCCGCCAGGTAGAGGGCCATGGTGTAGCCCGACATCTGCCAGGTGGCGGCGATGATGATGCCGATCAAGGCCAGGTTGAACCCGTGGGTCTCCGGGAAGGGAAGCCCGCTCCAGTTGACCCCCCGCCCCACCAGGAGGACGTACGCCCCCGCGACCAGGCCTGGGAGGCCCAGGAGAAGGGCCTTCCGCCGGGTGCCCCGCCGCCAGGCCCGCACGCCCAAGAGGATGAGCACCACGGCGGCGAGCAGGATGAGTCCCTGAGGAACCGCCTGCCAGTTGAATTGGAGCACCCGCTGGCGGCTGGTGGTCCAGAGAAACTCCAGCCTCGGCAAGCCCACCAGGGTGGGGAGCACGTTCACCCCGCCCCGGGGCTGGAGCATCCAGCGCCAGATGGTCCCCGTCACCACAAAGGAGAGGGCCATGGGAAGCAGGAAGACCGTCCGGAAGAACCCCTCCCCCTTAAGCGGCCGGTCCAGCAGGGTGGCCAAGAAGAGCCCCATCCCCAAGCACGCCACGACGAAGATCAGGCTGAAGAAGACCATGTTGACCAGGTCTTGGCGGAACCGGACGTCGAGAATCCCGGTGAAGAGCTGGCGGTAGTTCTCCAGGCCGACGAAGGTGATCTCCGGCTGGAGGGCCAGGGAGGCGCCCCGCCCCCAGTCGGTGAGGGAGACGTAGACGGTCTGGCCGATGAAGCCGTAGACGAAGATGCCCAGCAGAATCAGGGAGGGTGCCAGCATCAGGCCGGCGATGAGGCGATCCTTTCCCGTTCTCATAGACGAAGCCCCCTCCCGGTGCGCGCGCACCAAGCTCGTTTCCACACGGTGACCGCTCCTTCTGCACCGATGGCACGGGGGCGAGCCCCCAGGGCCCGCCCCCGTCCAGACTCACCTCCGCGAGCCACCCATCGGGGCAGGCTCGGCTGCCGAGGGGCCCTGCCTCAGAGGCCGATGCCCGCCTGGAGCGCCACGGCGTGCGCCGCGTTGGAGGTGATGACGGGATCCCGGGTGGTCAGGAACATCTCCATCACCGTGGTGGCGAAGTCGTTCATGAACCGCTCGTTGGCCACCACGCCGTGCTGGAGGCTGCCCACGATCCGGTTGGTCTGCCAGTCCCGAGCCACCGACTGCCCGTAGGCGTCATACCGGCTCAGGTCGCTGTCCAACCGGGCGCTGATGGAACCCTTCAGGGGGTTGAAGATGTCCTGCCCCTCCCGGCTGCCCACGGTCCGCAGCCAGGCGATGGTCGCCTCCCGGTTGGGCGCGCCCTTGGGCAGGCCGAAGGAGTCGGCCAGCATCATGAAGATGCCCTCCGTGCCCGGCGACGGCGCCCAGCCGAAGTCGACCCCAGGCTTCAGCCCGAGGGTGGTGCTCATGTAACCCGAGGCCCAGTCACCCATGATGTTGAAGGCCGCCTCGCCGTCCACCACCATGTCGGTTGCCTGCTGCCAGGTGAGGGAGGCGAAGTCGGGGTTGGTGTACTCCATGATCCGGTCGAGGAGCTCCCAGGTGGCCACCACCTCAGGGCTGGTCCAGGCCAACTCACCCGTCCAGAGGGCCTCCCACTTGTCGGGACCGAGGACGGAGAGGGCCACGCTCTCCCACAGGTGGATGACCGACCAGTTCTCACCCACCGAGAGGGGCACCACGCCCTGGGCCTGGAGCTTGGGGGCGATCTCGAAGAACTCGTCCCACGTCGTGGGCACGCTGACACCCCACTTCTCCAGGTTCTCGGGGATGTAGTACATCACGTTGGACCGGTGGATGTTGACCGCCACCGACCAGATGCCCTCATCGGTCGAAAGCAGCTTGATCAGGTCCTCAGGCAGGACATCGTACCAGCCCTCTTCCTCATAGAGGAAGGTGAGGTCCTCCATCCGATCCGCCAGCACCCAGGTGCCGATCAGCTCCTGGCCCGCGTGCACCTGGAAGGTGTCCGGCGGGTCGCCGCCAAGCATCCGGGTCTTCAGGACGGCCTTGGCGTTGACGCCCGCCCCGCCCGTCACCGTGGCGTTGATGACCCGGACATTGGGATAGAGGCTCTCGTAGTGCTCGATCAGCGCTTCCAGGGCCGGGCCCTCATCGCCAGCCCACCAGGAGAAGATCTCCAGCTCCCCGCTCTGGGCGCAAGCCGTAGCCGGAAGCAGGAACGCCACAAGTACGGCCAGGACGCCCAGATACCAGCCAGTTCGCCGCATCTCTGATCCCTCCCGCTTTGGTTGCTTGGCAGAAACAACCTCTCGTGCCTTTCGATACCGTTTGATTTGGCTCCTTCTTGCCCAGGACTTTCGAATGGGTCTTATTCCCTTCATGTCTCGCTTTTCGAAACCATGCCGAGTACCCGTACACCATCGACGGGCCGGCACGGGAAGAGGTGGGCCGCCTCACCCCCTTCGGTGAGGTTCGCGGCCTGGTCCTGGAAGGCTCCGGCCGCCTCCCGCCGGACCACCGCCAGGATGCTGCCGCCGAAGCCACCGCCCACCAGCCGGGCGCCCAGGCACCCCGGCAGGTGGATGAGGGCCTCTACCCAGCGATCGATGGTGGGGGTGGAGACCTGGAACAGATCCCGGAGACTCTGGTGGGACTCGCTCACCAAGCGGCCCACCGTCTCCAAATGGCCCTGTTCCAGGGCCTGGGCCAGGGCCAAGACCCGGCCGTTCTCCTCCACCACGTGGCGGGCCCGGCGGTGGAGGGTGGCCACCGGGTGCCCGCGGAAGGACTCGCCCACCCGGGCTTCCAGGAAGCGCAGGTCATCGGAGGTCACATCCCGCAGCGCTTTCACGCCCGGCTTGGCCTGGGCTAGAAGCTGGGCGGCGGCCTCGCACTCCTGGCGCCGGCGGTTGTACCCCGATCCGGCCAAAGTCCGCCCTTGGGGCGGGTGAACGACGAAGAAGGTAAGGGTTTCGGGAATGGGGAGGGCCCGATACTCCAGGCTCCGGCAGTCCAGGAGGAGGGCGTGCCCCGCCTCCCCCAGGGTGGCGGTGAATTGGTCCATGATCCCGCAGGCGACGCCGACGAACTGGTTCTCCGCCCGCTGGGCCGCCTGGGCCAGCCGGAGGGGCGCCAGCTCCGCCTGGTGGAGGGTCAGGGCGAGCTGCCCGGTGGCCACCTCCAAGGCGGCCGAGGAGCTGAGACCCATCCCTTGGGGCACCGATCCGGTGAAGGCCAGGGCCATCCCTTCCAGCTGGAACCCTTCCAGCTGGAGGGACCAGAGGGTGCCCGCCACGTACCGGGCCCAGTCGGGCAGCTCACCCGCCCGGTCTGGGCTCAGCCCGTCCAAGCTGAAGCGGGCCTCCTCCTGCCGGTCCAGGGCCCGGACCCAGACCTCCGACCCGCCCCAACGGCGCCCGCTCATCACCACCCACCGGTCGATGGCGGCCGGGAGCACATACCCGTCGTTGTAATCCGTATGCTCCCCGATCAGGTTGACCCGTCCGGGCGCGGCGACGGTAACCACCGGGTCGCCGGAACCGGCCCCGGGGGCCCTTTCCAACGCTTCACAGGTCGCCCGGCGCATGGCGTCGAGTCCGTTCTGTACAGGGTCGCTCATCAAGCCTCATCCACTTCATGATCGAATCGCTTCGATATCTATGTCCTTATTTTTGGTTATTCGATTTCATCCCATTAGATTCCTTTTCACCCGCGTCTCGGACCTTTGCCGGTTGGGGCTGAGTTTCCGCTCAACTCTGCTGGCTCAAACCCACGTCCAGCGCTCTCGCAGCTCAGCTGCCTTCTCCTCGGGGAGGGTGTCGTTGATGAAGGTGCCGGCGCCCTGCTCGCAGCCCGCCAGGTACTTGAGCTTCTCCCGGGTGCGGTGGGGCGGGAGAAACTCCACGTGGAAGTGCCCCAGGGCGGGAGCCGGCGGCTTGGGCGCCTGGTGCATCACCATCAGATAGGGGAAGGGAAACTCGAAGAGCCGGTCGTAGCTGGCCACCACGCCTTGGAGGATGGCCGCCAGGGCCCGCTGTTCCTGGACGGTCAGTTCTGCCAGGGAGGCCACATGCCGCCGGGCCAGCACGTGGACCTCGTAGGGGTAACGGGCGTAGAAGGGAACGACGGCGGTAAAGGCTTCATTCTCCGCCACCACCCGCCGGCCGTCCTCTCGCTCGATGGCCAGCTGGCGGCAGAGGAGGCAGGCATCGGGCCCCTCCGCCCGCGCGCCCCGGAAGCGGGCCTGGGCTTCCAGCTCCTGCAGCGGCACGGGGGGCACATAGGGGAAGGCGTAGATCTGGCCATGGGGATGGTGGAGGGTCACCCCCACCGCCTCGCCCCGGTTCTCAAAGATGAGGACGTACCGGATCTCCGGCTCCTGCATCAGGGCCTGGTACCGGTCGGTCCAGACCTGGACCAGCCGGAAGGCGTGCTCCGGGTCGAGGGTGGCCAGGGACCCTTCGTGTTCGGGGGTGTAGCAGACCACCTCGCAGCGGCCCCGGGCGGGCTCCACGGGGCTCAACCGCGTCGCCGCCACCGCCGGCTCAGGCGGTGGCATCTTTAAGGAAGGGAACCGGTTCTCGAAGACCACGATCTGGTAGGAGCTGGCCGGGATCTCTGTCGGCTCCCGGCCGGGCCGGGTTGGGCAGAGGGGGCAGTGATCGGCTGGCGGTTTGTAGGTCCGATCCTGCCGGTGGGTGGCCGTGATCACCCACTGCTCCAAGAGCGGGTGCCAGCGGAGCTCAGACATGGCCTTCCCCCTCCTCGCCGCCCTCCCCGGGGCCGGCGCTCTCTTTCCCGGGAAACTCGTAGTAGATCAGGTAGCGGCCGTCAGGCTTGGTCTCCTGGCGCCGGGCCAGGCCCTCGGGCAGTGGTGGGGCCGCAGGAGTGGCCGGGCTATCTGGCTTCCCATGGGATGGGGCCGGGTACCCCTGGGGGTGGGCCAACCGCCACCGCCAGGCGCTTTCGATCATCGCCTCCACCGACGGCCGGCGGGGAACCCAGCCCAGCTCTCGACGGGCCCGCTCCGCGCTGGCCACCAGCACCGGCGGATCCCCGGGCCGGCGGGGGCCCACCTCCAAAGGAATGGGCCGGCCTGTCACCCGGACCGCCGCCTCGTACACCTCCCGCACACTAAACCCCGCGCCGTTGCCCAGGTTGTAGATCCGGGAGGGGCCTCCCCGGGCCAGGTGATCGAGGGCCAAGAGGTGGGCTTCGGCGAGGTCCAGCACGTGGATGTAGTCCCGAATGCACGTCCCGTCAGGGGTGGGGTAATCATCGCCGTAGATCTGGAAGGAGGGCCGCTGGCCCAGGGCCACCTCCAACAGGATGGGGATCAGGTGGGTCTCGGGCCGGTGATCCTCCCCCAACCCCCGATCGGGGTCGGCGCCGGCCACGTTGAAGTAGCGGAGGCTGACCCACCTCACCCCGTACGCCTCCTCGTACCAGCGGAGCATCCCCTCGAAGGCCAGCTTGGTCGCCCCGTAAGGGTTGGTGGGGTTGGCCGGCTCCTCCTCCACGATGGGGACCCGCTCTGGCTCCCCGTAGACCGCCGCGGTCGACGAGAAGACGACGTAGGGAATCTGGTGGCGCCGGACAGCCTCCAACAGGTGATAGCCGGCCACCACATTGTTCTCGTAGTAGAGGGCGGGGTTGGCCACCGACTCCCCCACCAGGCTGGAACCCGCCAGGTGGATGACCGCATCCCACGGGCCCCCGGCCAGCGCCGCCTCCACCTCCTCGGGCCGGCGCAGATCGGCCTGGATGAGCTCCAGCCCCCGCACTGCCAGGGGATGACCTTTGGAGAGGTTGTCCACCACCCGGACCCGATCCCCCCGCTCGTGGAGCAGGGCCGCCACGTGACTCCCAATGTAGCCGGCGCCGCCAGTGACCAGCACCCGCATCAGCCATCGCCCCTTCCCGTGGTCGGACCCGACTCCGGCGCCGGGCCCGTCGACTCCCGCACCCTCAGCTCCGTCGGAAGCCCCTCTTCCACCCCATCCAGGCCTTCGCCGTGGAGCCCCCGCAGCATCAGCTCCATGGCCCGCCGCCCCAGCCGCTCCATGGGCATGTCGACGGTGGTCAAGGCGGGGACCACAAAGGCGGCCTCGGGGATATCATCGAAGCCCACCACCGAGGCCTCCTCCGGCACCCGCCGGCCCGCCTCACGCAGGGCCCGCAGCACGCCGATGGCCATCAGGTCGTTGGCAGCCACGAAGGCCGTCAGCTCCGGGTGGCGGGCCAGAAGCCGAGACGCCGCCTCCCGGCCACCCGCGGGGCTGAACCCCCCCTCCGCCACCCATTCGGGCCGGACCTCCAGCCCGTGGGCCGCCATCGCCCGCCGGTAGCCTTCCAGCCGCTGGTAGGAGCCCCCCTGCTCCAGGAGCCCCCCGATGAAGGCAATCCGCCGGTGCCCCAGCCCGATCAGGTGCTCCACCGCCTGGAAGCACCCTTCCCGCTTCTGTCCCCAGACCGACGGGATCCCGGGCACCTGCCGCTCCACCAGGACCACCTGGATCCCCATGGCGACCAATTCCGCCAAGAGGTCGGCGGCGGGGTCGGGGCCCTTGCGGTGCTCGCCCACCAGGATGACGCCGTCCGCCCGGTTGCGGACCACCGCCTCCAGGCGCTGGCGCTCCACGTCCGGGTCGTTCTCGGTGGTGAAGAGCATCACGTCCAACCCGGCCCGCCGGGCTTCGGTGTCAATGCCTTGGAAGATCTTGCCGAAGAAGGGGTTCCGGGTGTTGGGAACCACCACCGCCAGCATGTCCGTCCGGCGGGCGACCAGCCGGCGGGCGATGGCGCTCGGCCGGTAGTTGAGCTTCCGTGCCGCGGCCAGCACCCGGGCCCGGGTGGCCGGCCGGACCCGTTCCGGATCGTTGAAAGCCAAGGAGACGGTGGAGGGGGCCACCTCCGCCTCCCTGGCCACATCCTCAATGGTCGCCCGGGCGACCACCCGCTTGCGCCGCCGGTCTCCTGAGGCCGGGCGGCGGTTTCTCACCTGGTCGGACACAGCGGCACTCCTATCGAAACGTTTCGATCCTATCTTTCACTTCTTCGGGGGCCCGCCTCATTCCTTTCCGGGCCCTTTCCCTCCCCATCGCCTTCGGAAGCCAGCGGCTTCTTCAGGAGAGGGTTCACCCTAACCTGCCCCCTCCCCTGGCTCGCCAGACGACGGGACGGGACCGGGGTGGTCCGCGCGAGGCCTACTCCGCCTGCGCGGCCTCGGCCGCGGCCACCGCCTCCTCGGGTGAGACGGCCAGGCCCTGGTCGCGCAGGACCTCCCCCAAAGCCAGCAGGCCCTGGAGCAGGTGCTCCGGCTGGATGGCTCCCATGTGGGCGATCCGAATCGCCCGGCTCTTCAGGGCCCCTTGACCGCCCGCCACCTCCACCCCCCGGGCCCGCAGGGCGCGGCGCACGGCGCCGGCATCCAGGCCTTCGGGCAGCAGCAGGCAGGTGACCGTCGGCGAGGCGTGAGCCTCCGGGGCCAGGACCTCCAGGCCCAAGGCCCGGCCTCCCGCCCGCACCATGGCGCCCATCCGCCGGTGGCGCGCGTACACCTGCTCGAGCCCCTCGGCTTCAATCAAGTCCAGCGCCCGGTCCAGGGCAAACCAGAGGGAGACGGCCGGCGTGTAGGGGGTCTCCCCCTGCTCGCCGAAGCGCCGGGCCTCCTGCACATCCCAGTAGGACCGGGGCAGGCGGGCCCGCTCCGTCGCCTGCCAGGCGCTGGGGCTCAGGGCCAGCAGAGCCAGCCCCGGCGGCGACATGAGGCACTTCTGAGAGGCGGTCACCACGCAGTCGATCCCCAGGCGGTCCATCGCCACCGGGGTGCCACCGAGGCCGCTGACCGAGTCGACCACCACCAGCGCCCCCGACTCCTGGCGGGCCACCCGGACCAGCTCCTCCAAGGGGCTCAGGGCGCCGGTGGAGGTCTCGTTGTGGGTGATGAAGACCCCCCGCACCTCCCCCGGCGGGTAGGTGAGGAGCCGCTCCCGCAAGCGCTCGGGCGGGACCACCTGGCCCCAGGGGGCCTCCAGCCGGTCCACCGCCAGCCCGAACGCTTCGGCGATGGCGGCGAAGCGTTCCCCAAAGGCGCCCGCCACCAAGACAATCACCCGGTCACCGGGCGAGAAGAGGTTGACCACCGCCGCCTCCATGGCGCCGGTGCCCGAGCCGGGGAAGATCAGAACCTCCTGCTCCGTTCCGAAGAGAGGCTTGAGACGGCGGGTCACCCGACGGTACAGCTCCACGAAAGCCGGTCCCCGGTGGCCGATCAGGGGCTGGGCCAAGGCTTCCCGCACGGCCGGCGGGACCGGTGTGGGTCCGGGGATCAAGAGCAACGGTTCCAAGGGGTTCGCTCCCTTCGGCGTGGCTTTGGTGGCCCTCACTTCGCCCGACCTGCGGGCAAGTCCTGCCCCCAGGCTGCCTCCCCAAGGGCTTCGCGCATATCCTTCCGCCCTGACGTGAAGCTAGCAGGGAGCCGGTCCACGGTGGGGAAGGAACGGGCCTAAGGAGGGAAGGCCAGTGCGCTACCACATCTCCCTGTACTTTGACATCAGCGGCACCGACCCTGAGGACTGGGTCCACGACGCTTTTGCGGCCTTGCGGGACGCGGGGCTTCTGGAGTACGTGCGGGGTGAGCTGGAGGAGGATTACGCCATCGAGCCCATGGACGAGAACGGTGAGGTGGACGGGTTCCCCCCGGACACCCTGGGGACCAACGGGGCCTCTCCCTAGGAACGCTGGCGACGGGGAGAGGGAGAGGCGGGCTCGGCCTCGAACGGTAGAGGAACAACGGGCGACGAGGGACGAGGGCCTCCCGCAGGCTCGGCGGTGCCCGGTCACCTCACCCTTCGAGGAGGATGGATGGGCGTGCAAGTCTACCTCAACGGCAAGCTGGTCCCCCGGGAGGAGGCGAAGGTCTCCGTCTTCGACCACGGTCTTCTCTACGGCGACGGCGTCTTTGAGGGGATCCGGCTGTACAACGGCCGCATCTTCAAGCTTCGGGAGCATGTGGACCGGCTCTACCGTTCGGCCCGGGCCATTCGGCTTGAGATCCCCATGACCCCCGAGGCGATGGAGCAGGCCATCATCGAGACAGTCCGGGCCAACGGGCTGCGCGACGGGTACATCCGGCCGGTGGTCACCCGGGGTGTGGGCGATTTGGGCCTCGACCCGGCCAAGTGCGAGACCCCGACGGTGATCATCATCGCCTCCACCATCCAACTCTACCCGGCCGAGCTCTACGAGCGGGGGGTCTCGGTGGTCACCGTCGCCACCCGGAAGAACCTGCCCGATGCACTGCCCTCCGAGGTCAAGTCCCTGAACTACCTGAACATGATCCTGGCCAAGCTGGAGGCCAACCTGGCGGGCGCCTCCGAGGCCTTGATGCTCAACCAGCAGGGCTACATCGCGGAGTGCTCGGCGGACAACTTCTTCGTGGTGCGGAACGGCGTGGTGGCTACCCCGCCCGTCTCCCAAGGGGCGCTAGGCGGCATCACCCGGGCAACGATTATTGAACTGGCCCGCTCCCTGGGCCACCCGGTGGAGGAGCGGCCCCTCACCCGCGCCGATGCCTGGGTGGCTGACGAGGCCTTCATGACGGGCACGGCCGCCGAGGTGGTCCCCGTGGTCACCATTGACGGGCGCTCCCTGGGCGATGGGCAGCCTGGACCCATCACCCGCCAGCTGATGGAGGCCTACAGCCGCCTCACCCGGGAGGAAGGAACGCCGGTCTACGACTGAGCCCGGAGAAACCCCGGCCGGGCCGCCAGAGGAGCTCGGCCGGCAGGCCTTCCCTCTTCACCTGCTTCAGGGGACGGTCTCCAGGCAGGACGGATGGGTCTCGACGGGGTTGACGTGGACCATCACCTGAGCCACCTCGGGGCACCCGCGCCGGATGGCCGCCTCCACCCGGTGGGCCACTCGGTCCCCTTCCTGGACGGTCAGGTGGGCGGGCACCCCGATGACCAGGTCGACCACCAGGTAGGGACCCATGGGCCGGGGGTGGATCTCCTCGACGGCCAAGCAGCCGCCTACGCTCCGCGCGGCCTGGGTGAGGCGGTGGATCAGCTCCGGGTCGGCCACCCGGTCCATCAGCTCATCGACCGCGCCGCGGGTGACGGCCACGCCCGTCCGAAGGACCAACAGGGCGATGACCAGACCAACCAGCGGATCGAGCCCCGGCCACCCCAGGCGGGCGCCCAGGACCCCGGCGAAGACACCCAGGGAGGCCACGGCGTCCGCCCGGGCATCCCGGCCGCTCGCCTCCAGGGCGGGCGACCGGTGCTGCCGCCCCACCCGGAGCAAGACCGCGGCCAGCCCTCCCTTCACGCCCACGGAGAGCAGGGCCGCGGCCAGGGCGACCGCGCCGGGCGGAAGGGGCTCGGGCTGGCGGAGCGCCTCCAGGGCCTGCCAGCCGATCTGGACCCCGGCGCCCGCCACCAGCACCCCCACCACCAAGGCCGCCAGGCTCTCCGCCTTCCCGTGACCGTAGGGGTGGTCGTGGTCCGGGGGGCGCCGGGCGATGAGCAGGCCGCCGAGGACCACCGCCCCCTTGAGCCCGTCGGCCAGGGTGTCGAAGGCATCGGCCACGAGCGCGGTGGACCCGGCCCCCCGGCCCGCCCAGAGCTTCACCAGGCCGAGGATCAGGTTGGTCGCGAAGGCGAGGGCCCCGGCGGCGACCACGGGCGAAGGGGCTAGGGGCTTGTCGAGGCGAACGGGGTCCACACGCTGGGCCTCCCACGAGGTGTTGGAGCGGCCGCAGTATATCATGGATCCCCGTGGTTGGCCAAGACAAAGGCCTTTCTTTCGCCTTGCCTGATCAGACGGCTTAGGGCGGCCTAAATCGCGGCCGGGCGCGTCCCTCTGCGGCCAGGCTCCTACGGCGTGCGGCATCCCGGGGGGCGAAAAGGCCCGGCCAGCAGGGCCGGGCCTTCCCAGAAAGCCTCCTCCTGGAGCCTACTCGGTGACGGCGGTGATGACCGCCGCCTGAACCACATCCTCCGCGCTGCAGCCCCGGGAGAGGTCGTTGACGGGGCGGCGCAGGCCCTGAATCAAGGGCCCGATGGCCGCCGCGCCGGCCAGCCGCTGGACCAGCTTGTAGCCGATGTTCCCGGCGTTCAGGTCGGGGAAGATGAGAATGTTGGCCCGGCCGCCGATGGGGCTGGTGGGCGCCTTCCGCTGGGCGATCTCCGGCACCAGGGCCGCATCCACCTGGAGCTCCCCGTCCAGGAGCAGGTGGGGCACCCGCTCCCGGGCCAGCCGGACCGCCTCCCGCACGTGGTCCACCAGCGGGTGCTCCGCGCTCCCGTGAGTGGAGAAAGAGAGGAAGGCCACCCGCGGCTCCAGATCAAAGAGGGTCTGCGCGGTCTGGGCGGTGGTGATGGCGATCTCGGCCAGGGCCTCCGGGTCGGGCTGGGGCACCAGGCCCGAGTCGGCGAAGAAGAGCAGGCCGTCCTCCCCGAAACGGCGGTCGGGGACCACCATGAGGAAGTAGGAGGAGACGACCTTCACCCCTTCCCGGGCCCGGATCAACTGCAAGGCCGGCCGGAGGGTGTCGGCCGTGGCGTGGACCGCGCCCCCCACGTACCCGTGGACCTCATCCTGCAAAACCAGCAGGGCGCCGTAGTAATTGGGGTCCTCCCGCACCAGGCGGGCCGCCTGCTCCTCCGTCATCCCCTTGGCCTTGCGCAGCTCGTAGAGCTGGCCAGCCAGGGCCTCCTGCTGCGGGTCCTGGGCCGGATCCTTCACCTCAATACCGTCCAAGCTCAGGCCGAGCTGCTCCGCGAGCGCTCGGACCCGGTCCGTCGCGCCCACCACCACCGGCTGCGCCAGGCGTTCGTCGGCCAAGATCCGGGCCGCCCGGAGGACGCGCTCATCCTCGCCCTCCACCAGCAGAACCCGCCGCTGAAGGCTCCGGGCCTTCTCCCAAAGAGGCTCCATCACTCGACGTGCCAGCTCATCTGCCAACAGCGTTCCCCCCTCAATCCCTCACCGGCTCATCCCGTCGACGAGCCCTCCCTGTCCATTTCCCCGGCGGGGCGGCGGACTCCTCGCGGCCCGGCACCCCTCCTTGCAGCCCGAGAACCCCCTTTCCAGGATCCCCCATCCGATCGGGCGGGGACCGCCCGAGGTGGAGCGCGACGGGGGGCCGCCAGCGCGGCCCCCCGTCCCAGCCAGATGAGCCGTGCCGTGCGCTCCAGGTTTAGGGGAAGATCCCCCGCAGGCGGACCGCCTCCGCCACCCGCCGCAGAGCCAGGGCGTAGGCCGCCTGCCGGTAGGGGAGGCCGTCCTTCTCGGCGACGGCCATCACCTCGTGCAAGGCCCGGACCATCTTCTGGCGGAGGCGCTGGTTCACCTCGTCCTCGTCCCACTGGTAGCGCTCCAGTCCCTGGACCCACTCAAAGTAGGAGACGGTGACGCCGCCCGCGTTGGCCAGGATATCCGGAATGACCACAATCCCCCGATCCCGGAAGATGGCGTCCGCCTCGGGCGTGGTGGGCCCGTTGGCCCCTTCCACAATCAGCTTCGCCCGCACCTGGCCGGCGTTCGCTCCCGTCAGCTGGTTTTCCAGGGCAGCGGGGATCAGGACGTCGCACGGCAGCGCGAGGAGCTCCTCGTTGGTGATGGGCTCGCCGCCCTCAAAGCCTTCGATGACGCCGTGGCGGTCCCGGTGCTCGAGGAGGGCGGGGATGTTCAAGCCCCGCTCATCATAAAGGGCGCCCGAGATGTCCCCCACGCCCACCACCTTCACCCCGAGCTCGTGCAAGAAGCGGGCCGCCGCGCCGCCGACGTTGCCGAACCCTTGAATCACCGCGGTGGTCTCGGCCAGGTTGATGCCCTTCTGGCGCGCGTACTCTTCCAGGACGTAGACCAGACCCCGGCCCGTGGCCGCATTCCGGCCCAGGGAGCCGCCCAGCTCAAGAGGCTTGCCCGTCACCACCGCCGGCGTCATGGCCCCCCGGTGCATGGAGTAGGTGTCCATGATCCAGGCCATCACCTGGGGGTTGGTGTTCATGTCCGGTCCGGGAATGTCCACTTCAGGGCCGATGACGGCGCTGATCTCGTAGGTGAACCGCCGGGTGAGCCGCTCCAGCTCCGCCTGGGAGAGCTCCCGGGGGTCCACCACCACCCCGCCCTTGGCCCCGCCGTAGGGGAGGTCGAGCACGGCGCACTTCCAGGTCATCCACATGGCCAAGGCGATCACCTCATCCATGGTGACCGCCGGGTGGAAGCGGATACCGCCCTTGGCCGGCCCTCTTGCGAAGTTGTGTTGGACACGGTATCCTTCAAACATCCGCACGCGGCCGTCGTCCATCTTCACCGGGAAGTTGACCTGCAGGACCCGCTGGGGCTTGCTCAGGTACTCGATCAGATCGTCGGCCAAGCCGAGTTCCCGGCCGGCCGTTCGCAGCTGGGTGAGCGCGACGGTCAGCGCGTTCTCGCTGGGTTGCGGCTGGTTCCCGGGTACCGCCATGGGCGAACCTCCTTGAATGTGGGGCATCCTTCCGGTACGGCCTGAGGAGGCCTTCTCTTCCCGCAGTTTCCTTACCAGTTCGCCCTGGACGGGCGGCCACCTGCTGGGGAGGTGGGGCCATGCGCCTGGAAGACCGGCTCAAGGCCGAGGGCCGCCGGCTGGGCTTTCACCGGGTGGGCATCGGGCCCGCCACCGAACTCCGGCGGGCCCGGGAGGTGCTGCAGGCCCAGCAGGCCCGAGGCATCGATCCCGCCTTTGTCCCCAAAGAGATCAGCCTCCGGACCGATCCCCAGCGGTGGCTGCCAGGCGCCCGTTCCCTCATCGCCGTGGCCCTGGCCTACCCCCGCCCGCCCCGGCCAGCCCCGCCCGACAGGGAGCCCCGGGGCCTCATCGCCCGCTACGCCTGCTTTGAGGACTACCATGCGGCCATCGAAAACCGGCTGGAACGGCTCATGCGCTTCCTGGAGGACGAGGCGGGCCGGCCCATCGCCTGGCGCTCTCTGGTGGACACCAGTCCCGCCGTCGATCGGGCCGTGGCGGAACAGGCGGGGGTGGGAGCCTTCGGGAAGAACGGGTGCCTCTTCGTTGAGGGTGCGGGCTCGTGGGTCCTCTTGGGGGCTGTGGTCACCGACCTCCCCTTGGAGCCTGACCCGCCCGTGGAGCTGGACTGCGGCGCCTGCACCCGCTGCCTGGACGCCTGCCCGACCGGTGCCCTGGAGCCCTACCAGGTGAACAGCCGTCTCTGCATCTCGGAGGCAACCCAGCTGCGGGGGCCCCTGCCGCCGGAGCGGCGGGCGAGCCTGGGCCGCTCTCTTTGGGGGTGCGACATCTGCCAGCAGGTCTGCCCCTGGAACCGGGGGATGCCCGAGGAGCCGGGACCGCTCCAACCCCTCTCCCAGGTGGGCGCCAACCCCTCCCTCCTGGAGATGCTCACCCTCAGCCGGCGGGGGTTCCTGGAGCGCTTCGCGCAGAGCGCCCTCAACTGGCGGGACGAGAAGGTCTTGCGCCGGAACGCGGCCTACGCCTTGGGGAACCTGCGGCGGGCCGAGGCGGTGCCCGCCCTCGCGGAACGCTTGGCCCACGACCCCTCGCCCACCGTCCGGGGGGCGGCTGCCTGGGCCCTGGGCCAGATCGGCACCCCCGAGGCCCGGCGGGCCCTCGAGGAACGCCTGGCCCACGAGGCCGACGAGGGGGTGCGGGCCGAGCTGGAGGCGGCCCTTACGGCCGGGCGTTGGTCAGGGTGACCACCATGGCCAGCTCCCCCGACTGGGCGAGGGCCTCCTCGAAGAGGGACCGGAGGGCCTGCCACACCTGGTCCGGCGGCCCGTGCAGCTCGGTGCTGACCGGCCCCACCTCCCACTGGACGCCGGCCTGGGCCAGGCTCTCCAGAGAGTGGTTGATCACCTGGTCGGCGTCGTCGCTCTCCACGGGGTAGAGGGCCACCTGGGCCGTGAGCATGGACCCCAACCTTTCGCGAGGACTCCTGGCGGGGACGCGAGCGCCCGCCGTCCCTGGCTGCGCCTTCCTCCGTGAAGGACGGCTCGCCTCCCCGTCAGGGCGCCTCTAGTGTGGCAGCCAAGGGGGCCGCCTATACAGGGCCAGCGAGGCTGGGCGGGACGGGGGAATGCCGGGAGCGGGCCGCCTAGGCCGCCTCCCGCATCACCCGGCGGACGGCCCTGATGGCCTGCTCCAGCTCCCCATCGCCGATGTGCCGGTGGAGCACCATCCGAATCCGGCCGGGCGCGGGGGAGCCAGCCAGGACGCCTTGCGCCCGCAGGGCCCCCAAGAAGGTCTTCTCGTCCATCTGGGCCAGCTGGAAGATGACGATGTTGGTCTCCACCGTCGCCGGATCCAGCTCGATCCCCGGGATCTCGGCCAGGGCCGCGGCCAGGCGCCGGGCCCGGGCATGGTCCTCGACCAGCCGGTCCACCATCTGCTCCAACGCGATCAGGCCCGCGGCCGCGAGCACCCCTGCCTGGCGCATGCCCCCGCCCAGGAGCTTCCGCAGCTTGCGGGCCCGGGCGATGGTCTCAGCCGGGCCGCAGAGAATGGAGCCGACGGGCGCGCTCAAGCCCTTGGAAAGGGAGATCATCACCGTGTCGGCCGGGGCGGCCAGCTGGGCGGCGGGAACACCCTGGGCGATGGCGGCGTTGAAGAGCCGCGCGCCGTCCAGGTGGACCCGGAGACCGTGCGCGTGGGCCACCCGGCAGAGGGCCTCCGTCTCCTCGACGCTGTACGTGCTCCCCCCGCCCCGGTTGTGGCTGTTCTCCAGGCAGAGCAAGGTGGTGGGCGGGAAGTGGATGTCCGGCTGCCGCAGGGCGGCCGTCACCTGCTCGGGCGTCAGGCGGCCCCGGTCTCCCGGCAGGGTGCGGGGGATGACGCCGCCGATCCGGCTCACACCCCCCACCTCATAGTAGTAGACATGGGACTCTACGTCACAGAGGAGCTCGTCCCCCGGCTGGGTCTGGCTCAGGACGCCCAGGAGGTTGGCCATGGTCCCCGAGGGACAGAAGAGGCCTGCCTCCTTCCCCAGGAGGTGGGCGGCGCGCTCCTCCAGCGCCCGGACCGTGGGGTCCTCCCCGTAGACGTCGTCGCCCACCGGGGCCCGGGCCATCGCCTCCCGCATCGCCTCGGTCGGTTGGGTGACGGTGTCGCTCCTGAGATCGATCGTCTGGGTCATGGCGTCTTCATCTCCTTCATCGCTCCTGAGCTCCGTCGAGGTGGGCGCTCCTCCTGGCTCAGGCCGTGCCCCAGGTCTCGCCCAACAGCTCCACCCGGGCGGTCCCACGGCTTTGCTCCTGCAGGACGGCCGAAAGGGGTTCCACCCCTTCCGGGGGCAGCTCCAGCTCCCAGGTGACCTCCACCCCGTAGGCCGCCTCCACCAGCCGGGCCCCCCACTCGGGCAGCCGGGCTTCCACCCGGGCCGCGGTGGCATGGTCACAGGTGACCCGGACCCGGACCAGGGGCCGCACCTCTACGGGCTGGGCGGCCGCCAGAGCCCCTTGGGCGCTCTGGGTGTAGGCCCGCACCAGGCCGCCGGCCCCCAGGAGGATCCCGCCGAAGTACCGGACCACGACGACGGCCACCTGGACCAGGTTGGACCGTTCCAGCAGGGTGAGAATGGGCCTCCCCGCCGTCCCGGCGGGCTCCCCGTCCTCGTCGTAGGACTGCCACAGCTCGGGGTTGGCCAGCCGGGCCGCCCAGACGTGGTGCCGGGCCTGAGGATGCTCCCGGCGCTGCTCGGCGTGGAGCGCGCGGGCCTCCGCCTCGTCGGCCACGGGCCGGGCGATGGCCAGGAAGCGGGATCCTTTCACTTCGATCTGGTAGGTCCCTTCCCGGGAGAGGGTCCGTCGGGGGGCCTCGGGCACGACCATCCTCCCTTCAAATCCGCGGCGGTTCTGCCGGGCCTCCGTACGTAGAATGCGACAGGGCCCAAGGGGGCTCCTGCCCAGGGAGGACGGCCCCCTGCCGTTGACACCGCCCGGGCCTGCGGCTACCATAGGAAGGGAGAGCGACTGAGAACGGATCTCACCCCTAAGAGTGCCCCGAAAGCGCGCGGCTGGGTGAGGGGGGAAGACCTTTGGACGAGGAACTGCTGGTCCTCCGGCGGAAGGGGATGCGCCTCACCCCTCAGCGCCAGGCCATCTACCACTACCTGAAGAACACCAAGAGCCACCCGACGGCGGAAGAGATCTTCGCCGCGCTTCACCCGCGTTTTCCGGGCCTGAGCCGGGGAACGGTCTACAACACCCTCAACATGCTGGTTCAGGAGGGCTTGGTGCGGGAGCTCCGGGTGGACGACACGGCCAGCCGGTACGACGCGGACACCTCCCAGCACCACCATGCCACCTGCCAGAAGTGCGGCCGAGTGACCGACTACTTCGGACCGTCCTTGGACAGCCTCCTCCGGGAGGCCGAGTCGGAGACCGGATACCGCCTGGAGAGCGCCGAGCTCTACTTCGAAGGGCTCTGCCCCGCCTGCCAGGCAAGCAACAACGTGGCGCCCTAAGCTCTCGGTCTCAGGCTCCCGTTGGCCTTCCTTTCCGTCAGCGTGAGCTCCGTTGCCGATATGGTACAATAGGCCTGTCGGACGGAGACGCACGGACTCCCCGGGCCGTCCCGCGTTCCCCGTTGGGCGGCCCGAACTGGGGGACAGACGGGAAGCATGCTACCTTTCGGAACCAAGGACGGATCCTCTGAGTCTTTTGACCCATCGAGTATCCGTCGGATTCTGGTCTTGATTCTGAGCCCTTTGGGCGACACCCTCTTCGCCACCCCAGCCCTCCAGGCGCTGGACTTGGCCTACCCGGAAGCCTCCATCACCGTCTGCTGCTGGCCCAGCAGTGGGGCCCTGCTCCAACACAACCCGCACGTGGATCGGATCATCACCTGCAAGCACAGCCTCGACCTGCCCCGGACCCTGCACGAGCTCCAGGGCGAAGCCATCGACATGGCCGTGGGGCTCTCCCACTTCGGCAGCTGGCTGTTGCCTCTGGTGCGGGCCCGCTTCCGGGTGGGCTTCCGGTCCGACGAGCTGGGCTGGCTCTACTCGGTCCCCGTCCCCGACGACCGGCAGGTCCACGCGGCCCAGTACTGCCTCGAGGTGGTCCGGGCGGTGGGCGCCCCCCAGGTTCCCCTGCGCCTCCAGATCTGGGTCCGGCCCGAGGAGCGGGCCGAGGCCGCCCAGATCCTTCAGACCCGGGGCCTGGCCGGCTACCCGGTGGTCGCCATCCACCCCGGCGGCCATCACTTCCGGGGGAAACGCTGGTCCCCCGAGGGCTTCGCCCAAGTGGCCGACGCCCTGATCGACGAGAAGGGGGTCCGGGTCGTCCTGGTCGGGGGCGACGAAGACCGGGAGCTGGCGGAGGAGATTCGGCGCCGGGCCCGCCGGCCGCTGGTGGACCTCACCGGCCAGCTCAACCTGCGCCAGACGGCGGCCCTCCTCCAACTGTGCCGCCTCTTCATCGGCAACGACTCAGGTCCCCTCCACATCGCGGAAGCGGTGGGCACGCCGGTGGTGGCCATCTTCGGCCCCACCAATCCGGCCAACTTCGCCCCCCTGATCGAACCCAGCCGGCTGGTCCGTAAGGACCTCTGCGGGCCGTGCATCCACTGGCTGGAGCCGGGGAGCTTGTACTTCCATTCCATCCGGAATCCCGACTGCAACTTTGAGTGCATCCGCCAGGTGACCGCGGCCGACGTGCTGGCGGCGGCCCGGGCCCTGCTGGAGGAGGCGGAGCCCCAGCGGGAAGTACCGGCCAGCAAGGGGTTGTGATCATGCACATCGCCATGTTCTCCGACAGCTACCTGCCCTACGTCAGCGGCGTGGTCCGCTCCATCGAGATCTTCACCCGCGAGCTCCGATCCCGGGGGCACACCGTCTCCATCTTCGCCCCCGCCTACCCCAACCAGGGCCCGGACGAGCCAGGGGTTTACCGCGTCCCCTCCATCCGGACGCCCTACCACCGGGAGTTCACCCTGGCCATTCCCTTCTCGCCCCAGCTGGCCCGCCAGGTGCGGGAGCTGGGAGTGGACGTGATCCACGTCCACTCGCCCTTCATCATGGGCCGGGTGGGGGCTCGGGCAGCCCGGCAGCTGGGGCTCCCCTTGGTCTTCACCCACCACACCCTGTACGACCAGTACGTCCACTACGTGCCGGTGGCCCCGCCCGCCCTCACCCGGCGCCTCACCGTCCGGGTGGTCACCGCCTTCGCCAACCGGTGCCACCAGGTCATCGCCCCCAGCCGGACGGTGGCCGAGCGGATCCGGGCCCAGGGGATCACCGCGCCCGTGCGGGTCATCCCGACGGGGATCCAGACGGACCGCCTGGCTTCCGGCGATCCCGGGTGGCTCGCCCGAACCTGGGGGATCCCCGCGGGTGAGCCGGTCTTGATCTATGTGGGCCGGCTGGCCAAAGAGAAGAACCTGGACTTCCTGCTGGAAGCCTTCGCCCAGGTGCGCCAGCGGGTCCCCCGGGCCTGGCTGGTCTTCGTGGCCGGCGGGCCCGAGCGGGCCCATCTGGAGGCCCGGGCCCGGGAGCTGGGCATCGGTCCCCGGCTGATCATGACGGGCGTGCTCCCCTATGAGCGGGTGATCGACGCCTATGCGGGGGCCGACCTTTTCGTCTTCGCCTCCCAGACTGAGACCCAGGGGATGGTCATCGGCGAGGCGATGGCGGCCGGGCTGCCCGTGGTGGCCGTCGCCGCCTCGGGCGTCACCGATCTGGTCCGGGACGGGGTGGACGGCTACTTGACCCCGCACCAGCTGGCGCCTTTCGTGGAGCGGGTCGTGGAGCTCTTGGAGCACCCCGAGCAGCGCCGCCAGATGGGCGCGGAAGCCCGTCGCCAGGCGGAGACCATCTCCGTCGCCCGGACCACCGATGCCCTCCTGGAGGTCTATGCCGCAGCAGAGGCCAGCCTCCGGCAGGCGGCTACCTCATCGGCCTAGAAGATGGGCCCAGAAGCTTCCCAAAGAGGAGGAGGAAGGCCTACGGCCACCCAGAAGCCCCCTCAAGCGAGCCGGCCCATTCCCGACCCCACCGGCGGCCGCCGGGCTCTGGCCGTCCCTGCCCTGGCCGGTCTGGTCCGGACCTTCTCCGGCCGGCGGATCGTCGTCGTGGGAGATTTTCTCGCTGACTGCTACCTGACCGCGGAACCCACCCGGATCTCCCGGGAGGCGCCGGTGCTCATCCTGCGGGAGACGGGCCGCCACATCCGCCCCGGTGGCGCCGGGAACGCGGCGGCCAACGTGGCCGCCCTGGGGGGCGTGGTGGAGGCGGTGGGCCTGGTGGGTGATGACGAGCCGGGCCGCTCCCTGCGGCAGGTGCTCGCCGCCTCAGGGCTGAAGGTGACCGGACTGGTGGAGGTGCCCGGCGGCCAGACCATCACCAAGACCCGGGTGGTGGCCGGCAGCCGCCATGCCGTCCAGCAGCAGGTCCTCCGCATTGACCGGGCCGAAGAGTGGGAGCCCCCCGCCTGGGCCCGGGAGCAGCTCTACCAGGCCCTGGAGCGGGCCCTGGCCCGGGCTGACGGGGTTCTCATCGCCGATTACGCCGCCCGGGTGGTGGATGAGCCGGTGGTGGACCAGATCCGGCAGGCCCGCCGGCGGCGCCCCCTGCCCGTGGTCATCGACACCCGCCACCGGCTGCCCTTCTTCCACCGGGTGGGGCTCCCCACCCCCAACCAAAGCGAGGTGGAGGAGTGGCTGGGCCAGCCCCTGCACACCCAGGGGGAGGCGGCCTGGGCCGCCCAGGAGCTCTGCCGGCGCCTGGAGGTGGAGGCGGCGCTGGTCACCCGGGGCGAGGAGGGGCTCATCGCCGCCCGGGCCGGGGGGCCCACCTTCCACGTGCCGGCCTTCCGGCCCACCCGGGTCTACGACGTCACGGGAGCGGGGGATACGGTGGCAGCTGTGCTGGCCCTGGCCCAAGCGTCGGGCGGGAGCCTCTTGCAGGCGGCCCTGCTGGCTGTGGTGGCCGGCGGCATCGTGGTCCGCAAGCCGGGCACGGCCACCGTCACCAGCCGGGAGATGCTCGCCTACCTCAACGGGAACGGGGAGCTGCCCCATCCTTCCCCAGTGGAACCCCAGCCGCCGGGAGGGAGCACCCCATGAGCCCTCCCCGCCCGCCTGAAGCCTGCCCGTCCCCGGCCAGCCCCTCCCCGGGCGCCCGGGTGGGTCCAGCCCCCATGGGGCCCGCCCACCGCCTGTACGACCTCTGGAGCTTCCAGGCCGTGCGGGCGGAGCTGGAGCAGGAAGGGGCCCGGATCGCCCTGACCAACGGCTGCTTCGATCTCCTCCACCCGGGCCACCTCCATCTGCTGCTGGTGGCCCGCTCCCAGGCCGACCGGCTGGTGGTGGGCCTCAACACCGATCTCTCCGTCCAGCAGCTCAAAGGGGCGAGCCGGCCTGTGCAGCCCGCCGCCCACCGGGCCCTCCTGCTGGCCGCGCTCCGGCCCGTGGACTACGTGGTCCTCTTCGGAGACCGCCATGCGGACCGGCTCCTGGAGGTGGTCCGGCCCCATGTCTACGTCAAAGGCGGGGACTACACGCCCCAAACCCTGCCCGAGGCGCCCACCGTGCGGCGCCTCGGCATCGAGCTGAGCTTGGTCGATCTCCGGTCGGGGCTCTCCACCACCCGCTTGATCCACCGGGTCGCGGGCGGCCCCGCCGGCTGAGGTTCCCTTGTCGGAGGCGGTGTCACGCCGACGCGCTCTGGGAGAGCTCCTCCGTGGGCTCGGCCGCCTCTGCCGCGGGAACCGCCCGCTCCAGCTCCTGGAAGAACCGCTCCTTGTTGCCGAAAGCGTACATGATCTGGCCGTACTTCAGACCCGCCTGCCGGGCCACCGCCGCCAGGGTGAGCTTGCGGCCCTTGGCCTGGAGCTCTCGGGCCGCATTGATGGCCAGCTCAATGGCCTCCTCCTTGGGGATCCGGCCCCGGACCATGGTCCAGCGGTCGCCAGGCGGGACCACCGCCTCCATCTGGCGGGCCGCTCCTTCCACCCGTTCCTGCACCTCCACGAGCTTCCGGACCACCGCCTCCACCTGGCGGAAGGTGTCCAGGGCGAACCGGTCCATCCGGTTCATGCCCGCCACCAGCTGGTTCAGCTGGGCCTCCGCCCGGTCCAGGCGGCTGCGGAGCTCGCCCATCTCCTGGAGGGCCGGCCGGAGGGCCTCGTCCAGCGAGCGGCGAACCTGGTCGGAGGACCGGCCCCATCCCAAAGCCTCCGCCGGCCGGAGGACGGACAGGTAGTCCAGCAGGTTGACGAAGGCCCCAAAGGCCTTCATCCCCATTTCCGCGTAAACACTCTGGAACGGATCGGCCACCTCGTCGGCCGCAGCCTCAGCCCGGGAGGCCGGGAGGGCCCGCTGCTCCTCCACGAGCTTGGCGTAGTAGGGCTGCCTCTCTCGGTTTGAACGGGCCACGTCAACGTCCCCCTTCTGCACGAGAGCTTTGTCTTTCGCGGCTTAGTATGGATCCGAGAGAGGCGATTGATGCGCGCATTCCAGGAAAACGCGCAAAAAAGCGACGGGCCCGCGCGCTCGGGCGGGGCCCGCCAGGGAACCGGTTCCGTCCAAGAGGCGCTGGGACGGGCGCTCAGTCGCTCTCCCGACGCCACCACTCCACATCGGTGCTGTACTGGTCCAGCGCCCGGGCCCACCGCTGCCGCTTCTCCTCCACCCGGCTGCGGAGCTCCTCCCGCTCCGCCTGGGTGAGGGAGCCCTCCACGATGGCCTCCAGCCGCTCCCGCAACTCGGGCGCGAGGGAGCTCCCCTTGGATTCGGCCACCTGCACCAGTGCATCGAGGAGCACCTTCCGGTCGCGCCGCAGCAGGAGGTCCAGCGCATCCCGCTGGACGGCGATGGAACGGTCCTCCACCGCCATCCGCCGGGCCTCGGAAAGGAGCTCCTCGCTGGGCAGGAAGTCGATGAGCCTCAGAGCCACCTGCCGGACGGCCTCTCCGCCCTGCCGGGCCAGAATCTTGATGGCCTTCTCCATGGCGTCGGCCCGGGCCTGCCGGAGGAGCTGGCCCACCTCCGCCGCGCCCTGCCCGCCGTCCCTGAGCTCCAGCCCCGCTTCCTCCAAGGCCAGCAGGGTGGTGGCCGCATCGTCGCGGTTCTTGGCATCGACCAAGACCAGCCGGACCAGATCGACGGCTGTCTCCACCATCTCCCGGCTCCGGGCCACCTCCACCCCCACCTTGCGGACCCGGCTGTTGCCGTCCGCGAGCCACTGGCGGATGACCGAGACGGGGAGCTTCTTCCCCGCTTCCAGGAGGGCATCCCGGCTCTTGCTCTCCAGCCGGTCGAGCTTCTCCCCTTCAGGCTTGCGGTAGAAGGCAACCAGGACCTCCGCCAGCCGGGGGTGGCCCGACTGGCCCGCGAGATAGATGGCCAGGCACTGGAGGAGGTAGTCGCGGGTCGCGAGAGCCTTCTCCACCGCCTTCGCCAGGTGCTCCGGCTCGAAGGCCAGGCACAGATGGATCAGCTCCCCAGCCAGCCACCCTTCGTCGGTCTGCCGGATGAGCCGGAAAAGCCCCGGCAGGACCTCCGGCTCCTGGGTGAGGGAAGCCAAGACCTGCTTGATCTCGTCCCGGGCCTCGTAGAAACGGTGCCGCAGGTGCCGCTCCATGTCGGCGAAGAACTGATCGGTCTTGCCCCGGGACAGAAGGTACGCGTAGAAGTGCCGCTGGACCTCTGGCGGCTCCCGGTCCAGCTTCTTCAGGAACTCCCGGGTCTGCTTCGGTTCGAGCGCCACCCGCTCCAGGGCCTGCCGCTCCTCGCCGCGGCCAGGTTCCTGATCCCGCAGCGCGTCAAACTGCCTCGAGACCGCCATGCGGTAGGCCTCACTCTCCATCCTCATGGGATACCAAGCCTCGCTTCAACCGTGCTCCTCGGCTACTGACGCTCCAGGAAGTGGTACTCTGTCCAGCGCACGTCGGCCCGGATGCCCAGCGGGTCCACACGCGCCTGTTGGTGGTCCAGGAGCACGAACTCTCCTTCGGTACGGAAGACCTGCTGGATGGTGACCCGACCCCACCAGTACTGGACCTGAATGCGGTTGATCAGAAAGGTCTTAGGGTCCACCCAAATGGTTCCCCAACGGGTCTGACTCTCTTCCCCGGGGAGGGGCGTCCCGTAGAAACGGTGGTAGAGGTGCCCATCCAAGGACTCCACGCCCTGGTACTCAATGGCAAAGGTCTCCAGCCAGTCGGCCACCTCGAAGAGGGTGGCCGAGATTTCCTTGGGGAAGAGGGCTGGAGCCCCTTCCAAGACGACCTCCGCCACGTCGCTCGTCTTTAGGACCCTGCCGGTGAAGTGCCAGTGCATGATCAGGAGTCGAACATCGTACTCCTGATAGGCCACCATGTCCTGACTGTAGATACGGTTCGCGGCCGCCACCCGATCGAGAAAGGGACCGATCTCGTCGGGTCGCAAGGGCTCCACGCCTGCCGCAGCCTGGGCCGCGGGCGCTGCCAGCACCAGGGCGACCAGGACCCAGACGACCCTGCTCTTCGGGGGAACCACCCTCGTCCCTCCAGGTGGCAAGCATTCTTACTGACCTGCCCATTCCGGCATCTGCGGAAGACTTCGGGTTGAGGGGCTCAATCTCCTGCCGGGGGGGCCTCCTCCCCGGTTCCCGGCCGGGCCCGGGCCGCCTCCCGGATGGCGGCCCGGGCCAGCTCGTCGCACCGTTCGTTCCAGCGGACCTGGGCGTGCCCGGGGACCTTCAGCCACCGGACCCGGTGGCGGCGGGCCAGCTCCAGCAAGCGGCGCCAGAGGTCCTGGTTCTCCACCGGCTCCTTCCGGGCGTTCCGCCAACCGTTCTGCTGCCAGCGCTTGATCCAGCCCTGCTGGAAGGCGTTGACCAGGTAGGCCGAGTCGGAGTAGAGGTCCACCTGGCAGGGCCGCTTGAGCGCCGCCAGCCCCTCCACCGCCGCCCGCAGCTCCATCCGTTGGTTGGTCGTCTCAGGCTCGAAGCCGGAGAGCTCTTTCACGTGGCCCCGGTAGAGGAGAACGGCCGCCCAGCCCCCCGGGCCCGGGTTGCCCGAGCAGGCGCCGTCGGTGTAGATCTGGACCCGCTCCCCCGCCATCGCCTCAACCCGCCAGGTCCAGCTCCGCCGCGATGCTGCTCATGGCCTGGATGACCCGTTCCACGTGCTCTTGGAAGGGCACCCCCAGCTCCTCCGCGCCCCGCTCCAGATCCTCCCGGTTGACGCCCCGGGCGAAGCTCTTGTCCTTCATCTTCTTCCGAACCGACTTGAAGGCCACCTGGTCGATGCGCCGGTCGGGCCGAACCAGGGCCACCGCCGTTAGAAAGCCCGTCAGTTCGTCCACCGCGAAGAGGGCCCGGTCCAGGAGGCTCTCCCGGGGAACGGTCGGGTCCGCATGGGCCTGGATGGCATGGAGCATGGCCTCCGGGTAGCCCCGCTCCCGGAGGATGGCCACCCCCCGGTGGGGGTGCTCCTCAGGCCAGCGCTCGTAGTCCAGGTCGTGCAGGAGGCCCGTCCGGGCCCAGAGCTCCTCGGGCTCGCCAAAGTGCCGGGCGTAGGCGGCCATGGCCGCCTCCACGGCCCGGGCGTGCTTCAGGAGCTGGGGTGAGTGGGTGTAGGTCTGCAGCAGGGCCAGGGCCTCCTCCCGGCTTTCGGGGAGGGCGCTGGACGAGGTCACGCAAACACCTCCTCGGTCGGGGCGATGGGCTTCGATCGGGCGCCGACTAGATCCGGGCGTTGAGCAGGAAGCGCTTCACATCCTGGATGGCCCGGGTCACCTCGATCCCCCGCGGGCAGGCATCGGCGCAGTTGAAGATGGTGCGGCACCGCCAGACCCCGAACTTGGAGTTGAGAATGTCCACCCGCTCGGCCGCGCCCCGGTCCCGGCTGTCAAAGAGGAACCGGTGGGCGTTGACGATGGCCGCCGGCCCAATGTAATCCTCGTTGGCCCAGAAGGAGGGGCACGAGGTGGTGCAGGCGGCGCAGAGGATGCACTTGGTGGTGTCGTCGAACCGCTCCCGCTCCTCGGGCGACTGGCGCCGCTCGGTGCGGGGGGCCGGCTCGTCGTTGATCAGGTAGGGCTTCACCGACCGGTAGGCGGCGAAGAAGGGCTCCATGTCCACCACCAGGTCCTTGATCACCCGGAAACCCCGGAGGGGCTCGACGGTGATCCGGTCGCCCAGATCCTTGATGAGCACCTTGCACGCCAGCCGGTTGACCCCGTTGATCAGCATGGCATCCGAGCCGCAGATGCCGTGCGCGCACGACTTCCGGAAGGTGAGGGTGCCGTCCTGGTACCACTTGATGGCGTTCAGGGCGTCCAAGAGCCGGTCGGTCGGCTCCACCTCCACCTCATACCGCACCATGCGCGACTTGGTGTCCGTCTCCGGGTTGAACCGCCGGATGAAAAGCTCCACTTTCATACGTCCCACCCCCGCCGCGGGGCGGGGGAAGCCCGCGCTTCCCCGCCCCCTACTCGACCCCCATCGGTGACCGCTCGTTCAGTACTTCCGCGCTTCGGGCTGGAAGCGGGTGATGGTCACCGGCTTGTAGCGCAGCTCGAAGCTGCCGTCCTCCTTCCGGAAGAAGAAGGTGTGCTTCAAGAAGTTGGCGTCGTCCCGCTCGGGGTAATCCTCCCGGTAGTGGGCGCCCCGGCTCTCCTTCCGGGCCAGGGCCGACTCCACCGTCGCCTCGGCCACATCCAGGAGGAAGCCCAGCTCCAGGGTCTCCAGGAGGTCCGTGTTGTACTGGCGGCCCCGGTCGCCCAACCGCACGTGCTGGTACCGCTCCCGGAGCTCCTTCAGCCGCTCCCGCATGGTGAGGAGCCCCTCCTCGGTCCGGAAAACCGAGACGTGCTCCGTCATCCCGTCCTGGAGATCCTTCCGGATGGCGGCCGCGTTCTCCCGCCCCTCCTGGGTCAAGAGCCGCTCGATCTCGGCCCGGACCCGCCCTTCCGGCTCCTTGGGCAGGGGCACCAGGTCCGCCTCCTGGACGAACTGGCGGATGTGGGCGCCCGCCCGGCGGCCGAAGACCAGGATGTCCAAGAGGGAGTTGGTTCCGAGGCGATTGGCCCCGTGGACGGAGACGCAGGCCACCTCGCCGGCCGCGTAGAGCCCGGGGACAGGCGTGTTCTTCTCGTCCCGCACCACCCGCCCGTCCACATCGGTGGGGATGCCCCCCATGATGTAGTGGGCCGTGGGCTGGACCGGGATGGGGTCCTTCACCGGATCGAGCCCCAGGTAGGTCCGGACGAAGTCGGTGATGTCCGGGAGCCGCTCCTCGATGATGCGGGCGTCCAGGTGGGTCAGGTCCAGGTGGACATAATCCTCGCCGTTGATCCCCCGGCCCTCCCGGATCTCGGAGTAGATGGCCCGGGAGACCAAGTCCCGGGGTGCCAGATCCAGGAGGGTGGGCGCGTAGCGCTCCATGAAGCGCTCGCCCTTGTTGTTCCGCAGGATCCCGCCCTCGCCCCGGGCCCCTTCGGTGATGAGGATCCCCATCTTCCGGATCCCCGTCGGGTGGAACTGGAAGAACTCCATATCCTCCAGGGGCAGCCCCCGGCGCAAGACCAGGGCCATGCCGTCCCCCGTCAGGGCGTGGGCGTTGGAGGTCACCCGGTACATGCGCCCCGCGCCGCCCGTGGCGAAGAGGACCGCCTTGGAGTGGAAGACGTGGAGCTCACCCGTGCGGATCTCCAGGGCGACCACGCCTGCGGCCCGGCCGTCTTCGATGAGCACGTCCAGAACCTGAAACTCGTCAAAGAAGGTGACCTGGTTCTTGATGCACTGCTGGTACAGGGTCTGGAGGATCATGTGACCCGTCCGGTCCGCGGCGTAGCAAGCCCGCCGCACGGGCCCCTCCCCGAAGTTGCGGGTGTGGCCGCCGAAGGGCCGCTGGGCGATGCGGCCGTCGGGCGTCCGGCTGAAGGGGAGCCCCATGTGCTCCAGCTGGTAGACCACGTCGATGGCCTCACGGCACAGGATCTCGATGGCGTCCTGGTCGCCCAGGTAGTCGCTCCCCTTCACCGTGTCGTACATGTGCCATTCCCAGTGGTCCTCTTCCATGTTCCCCAAGGCCGCCCCGATGCCGCCCTGGGCCGCGCCCGTGTGGGACCGGGTCGGGTAAAGCTTGCTGATGACGGCCACGCTGGCTGACCGAGAGGCCTCCAAGGCGGCGAAGAGCCCGGCGCCCCCTGCCCCCACGATGCAGGCGTCAAAGGTGTGATGCTGCATCCCGCTGCCTCCTTACTTCCTTCCCCTTCACCGGCGGGCCGCTCCCGGCCCGTGCCGAACCAGACCTGGCAGGACCACCCTGACCCGGGCTAGACGCCAGGGGTGAAGGTGAGGAGTACCTCCGTGCCCATCACCAACAGCACGAAGGCGAGCACGTACAGGGCCGATGTACAGAAGGCCCGCCAGCCCCGGTGATGGACGTAGTCGTCGATCACAACGCGAATGCCGTTGGACCCGTGCAAAACCCCCAAGGCCAGCAGGATCCAGTCGTAGACGCGCCAGAAGGGGACCGCCCACCGCCTTGCCACGAAGGCGTAGTTGATCACCTCGACGCTGTTGATGATGTGCATGATCACGATGTGGCCCAGGGCCATCAGAACAAGCAAGAGCCCCGAGATCCTCATGAAGTACCAGGCGAACAGCTCAAAGCCGCCCCCCATCGGGCGCTGGCGGCTGTAACTGCTCCTGGCCATCTCGCTCCCCCCTTGCCTCAGGCGGCCCGTCCGCCACGGGCCCTACCCCCACGCCGCCCCCACCGGCGCCGGCTAGTAGATGATGTCCCAGATCATGTACCCGGCCACCGGGACGTACAGGATAAAGAAGAGCACCACCACCACTTGGAAGAGCTGGCGCTGCTTCTGGAAGAGCCCCGCCTCGGGCCAGAAGTCGATCAGGATGACCCGGAGCCCGTTGAGGGCGTGGAAGAGGAGCGCCCCCACCAGGGCCACCTCACCCAGCCGGAAGATGGGATGCCGGTAGATGTTCATCACCGTGTCGTAGACCTCCGGGCCGAAGCCGATCAACCAGGTGTCCAGGATGTGGATCACGATAAAGATCATGACCCCCACCCCGGTCACCCGGTGGAGGATCCAGGCCCACATGCCCTGCCCGCCGCGATACACCATCCGTCACCCTTTCCCGAATCCTTTCCCGAAGCGCCCATCGGCGATCGGGGCTTACGACTCCCGGAGCCGCTGGACCGTCGCCTCATCGAGCCGGCGGATCACCGCCGCCAAGAGCTTGACCAACATCTCCAGATCCCCTTCATGCAGGATGGAGGCGTGGCTGTGGATGTAGCGGGTGGCCGGTCCCAAGGCGAGGGCGGGCGTGCCGGCCCCGTGCAGGTGGAACCGCCCCGCGTCCGTCCCGCCCCGGGGCATCACCTCGAACTGGAGGGGGATCCCCTCCTGGGCGGCGGTCTCCACCACCAGGTCCCGCAAGCCCCGGTGGGGGACCATGCTCGCATCGTAGAGGAGCACAACCGGCCCCTGGCCCAGCTTGGCCCGGGCCTCATGCTCCTTGATGCCCGGTGTGTCGCCGGCGATGGCCACGTCCACCGCAAAAGCCACGTCGGGGTTGATCCGCTCGCTCATGGTCTGGGCCCCCCGCAAGCCCACCTCTTCCTGCACCGTGCCCACCGCGTAGACGGTGTTGGGGTGATCGGTCCCTTTGAGCTCGTGGAGGAGCCGCACCGCCACGGCACAGCCCGCCCGGTTGTCCCACGCCTTGGCCATGAGGAGGTCGCCCTTGCCCAAGGGGGTGAAGGGGCAGATGGGCACCACCGGATCCCCCGGCAGCACCCCCAGCTCCTCCGCCTCCGCCCGGCTGCGGGCCCCGATATCAATGAACATGTCCGAGATCTCCACGGGCTGCTTCCGGTCCTCGGGCGAGAGCAGGTGGGGCGGCTTGGAGCCGATGACACCCACCAGCTCCCCCTTACGGGTGAGGACCCGGACCCGCTGGGCCAGCATCACCTGGCTCCACCAGCCGCCCAGGGTCTGAAACCGGAGAAAACCTTCCTCGGTGATGTGGGAGACGAGAAAGCCCACCTCGTCCAGATGACCGGCGACCATCACCCGCGGGCGCTCCGACCCACCCCGGAGCACCCCGGCCACCCCGCCCAGGTTGTCGGTGATCACCTGGTCGGCGACGGGCTTCAGGTACCGGCCCATCACCTCCCGGGCTGGCGCCTCAAAACCCGGAACCCCAGGAGCCTCCGCCAGCTCCTGGAGCATCTGCCTCCATGCCTCCATGCCCATCCTCCCTATGCCGCTCCGATCCCGCCCCCATGGGAGCCCAACCACCCATGGCGTGCCCTTCTGGAGCCGTCTCGAAACCTCCGCGTTACCAACACGGAACGGTTTCGTTGCCCCAACGCCGTCTCCTGCTTCTTTGCGGATCGCTCCTACTCGCAGGAAGCAACCCTCGTCCCGCGGGACAGGGGAAAGCTCCAAGGGGGACGAACACTTCCGTAGGAAAGGGGTTGGTCGAGGTGGAGTCGTTGACCATCGGCCGCTGGAGAGGGCTACAGCAGCTGGCCACGCCCGAGGGCGTCTTCTGCATCGTGGCCGTCGACCAGCGGGGCAACCTGAAGCGGATGCTGGAGAAAGCCGGGCGGCCGTCCGACCCCCAGGCGATGACCGCCGTCAAGCGGGAGATCGTCGGCGCGCTCAACCGGGACGCGAGCGGTTTCCTCTTGGATCCCGAGTTCAGCGCGGCCCAGCTGATGGCCAGCGGGGAGCTCCTGGGCCAGAACGGCCTGGCGGTCTCCTTGGAGGCGACGGGCTATGAGGACCGGGAGGGCGACCGGCTCACCTCCATCCTGGAGGGCTGGAGCGAGGCCAAGATCAAGGCCATGGGCGCCAGCTCGGTGAAGCTGCTCATCTACTACAACCCCCGCCGGGAGGCGGCGGCCCGCCAGCAGGAAGAGCTGGTCCGGCAGGTCTCCGCCCGCACTCGGGCGTTGGATATTGCCCTGATGGTAGAAGTGGTCACCTACCCCTCTTCCGACGACCAGACCCAAGAGGCCTTCCAGGCCGAGCGGCGGGAGCTCATCATCGAGAGCGCCCGGCGGGTCACCGCCTTGGGCATCGACCTCTTCAAGGCCGAGTTCCCCGTCCACCCGTCGGTCACCCAGGACGAGGAGGTCTGGTACGAGGCCTGCCGGGAGCTGACGGAAGCCTCCCAGGTGCCGTGGGCTCTGCTTTCGGCCGGGGTCGACTTCGACACCTACGCCCGGCAGCTGAAGGTGGCCTGTCGGGCCGGCGCTTCGGGCTTCGTCGCCGGGCGGGCCATCTGGCGGGAGGCGGCTGAGGAGACGGACCCGGCCAAGCGGGAGGCCTTCCTGCA
The DNA here is from genome assembly GCF_047459355.1 of Limnochorda sp. Taxonomy (NCBI): domain Bacteria; kingdom Bacillati; phylum Bacillota; class Limnochordia; order Limnochordales; family Limnochordaceae; genus Limnochorda; species Limnochorda sp. Next base: position 38,463 of record NZ_VSCV01000005.1, read on the forward strand.
GACCACCATGCCCTGGCGGCTGCGGGAGCTGGTGGCCATCGCCCGCCGGGAGGCGACCCCCTGGACGGCCAAGCTCTCTGCCGGCGCGGTCGACGAAGGCTGGTACCGGACCTACCCCGGCCTCAGCCTCTGAGCCCCGCCCAACCTGGCATCTATGGTGCTCCTCTCCGGGCCCGGAACCCCTCCGGGCCCGGACCCTTCCACCGAGAATAGGCCTCCCTGCCCAAGACGATACTTCCCAAGGCGGCGACCGGCAGGAGACCCCTGAGGAGGCGCCGAAGAGTCGTTCGCATACGTTGAGGTGAAGGACTCCCTTGTGATGAGCCGCGGTCCACGGTGGAGGCGTGCCGATGATGGCAACCAAGCAGCGACGTCAGACCCAGCGCAGCCAAGACCGGTACTACCGGCCGAGCCTCCGGCCCTGGGGCCACGATGACTACCTGGTCCTGGCCGATCTCCTCTTCGATGGGTTCGAGCCCGCGGAGATCGCCCGGATCCTCAACCGGTATGTCCACGACGTGCTCCGGGCCCTCCGCTCGCCCGAAATGGAGACGGCCCAGCGCTGGCTGATCATTGCCCGCTACGCCGCCCGCTTTCCCTGGTAACCCCACCCCGCCCCACGCGCTCATCGTCATCCCGTCGCTTGATTCCGCCTCGCCGCCCTCTCCCGGCAGGAGCCCCCAGCCGCGGGTCGAATTGCCTCTTTGAGCAAACGTTTGAATAGCCCCGGGAGGCCGATTTGGCTGGCCCTCCCGGGGCTGAAGGAGCTCAAGGAGTGATGCGGCGATGAAGCGTCTGGCGGCTGCCCTGGTGCTGGTCGCCCTGCTCGCTCTGGGCGCCTGCCCGGCTCTGGCTTCGACGCCCGGAACCCTCCTGATCTGGGCTGATGAGGTCCGCTCTGAAGTCCTCCTCGATCTGGCCCGGACCTTCGAGGCCGAATACGGCATCCCCGTCCGGGTCCAGGAGATGGGCTTCGGCGACATCCGGGACACCTTGAACGTCGCGGCCCCGGCCGGCGAGGGGCCCGACATCCTGGTCGGGGCCCATGACTGGCTGGGCCAGCTGGTGACCAACGGCCTGCTCGAGCCCATCCAGCTGGGTGAGAAGGCGGACGCCTTCCTCCCCACCGCGTTGGAGGCCTGGACCTACGATGGGGTCCTCTACGGCCTGCCCTATGCCACCGAGGCCATCGGCCTCTTCTACAACAAGGCGCTGGTCCCCCGGGCTCCGGCCACCTTCGAGGAGATGATCGAGCTGGCCCGGGCAGCGGCGGATCGGTCCCAGGGGATCTACGGCTACGCCCTGCCCATCCCCGACCCCTACCACACCTTCCCCCTCATGTCGGCGCAGGGCGGCTACGTCTTCGGGCCCACCCCCGAGGGGGGCTTGGACCCGCTGGACATCGGGCTGAACACCGAGGGGGCGGTGGCCGGCGTTGAGCTCTTCGACCGGCTGATCGAAGAGGGTGTCCTGCCCGTCCTCGACTTCGCCACCATGGAGGGGCTCTTCGTCAGCCATCGCCTGGCCTTCATGCAGACCGGCCCCTGGGAGCTGGCTACCGTCCGGAACGCGGGGATCGACTACGGCTTCATCCCCATCCCGCCCATCAACGGCCAGCCCGCCCGTCCCTTCGTGGGCGTGCAGGGCTTCATGATCAGCAGCTTCAGCGCCAACAAGCTCCTGGCCCAGGCTTTCCTCAACGAGTACATCGCCACGACGGAGACCATGCTCCGCCTCTTCGAGCTGGATCCGCGGCCCCCCGCCTACCTGCCCGCCCTGGAGCGGATCGACGATCCCGACATGGAGGCGGTGGCCCAGGCGGCCGCGGTGGGCATCCCCATGCCGGCCATCCCCCAGATGGCTGCGGTCTGGACGGCCTGGAGCGATGCCCTCACCCTGGTGGCCAATCAGGAGCTGGAGCCCAAGGCGGCCCTCGACGATGCCGTCGCCCAGATCCGGGCCACCATCGAGGCGAGCCTGAACCGTTAGGGAAGAGGACGGGCGGCCTCAGGCCGCCCGTCCCCACTGGGGAGGTAGGTGGGACCAAGCATGTTCGTGACCCAGCCTGCCCGGCCGGGCCCCCGAACCGCCCCGGGAGGCCGTACCCGCCCCTGGCGGTGGGCGGTGGTGGCCCTCATCGACGGGCTCGCCCTCTGGGCGGCCCTCTGGCTGGCCAGCACCGGGGCGTGGCTCCTGCTCATCATCCTGGTGGCGGGCGCCATCGGGATCAACGTGGCCTTCCTGAGCGAGCGGGCCTACCCCTTGCGCTACCTCCTGCCCGGCCTCTTCTTCATGTTCATGATGGTGGTCTACCCCATCGTCTACACAGTCTACGTCGCCTTCACCGACTACGGCACGGGCCACATCCTCACCAAGGCCCAAGCCATCCGCCAGTTTGAGAGCCGGCTCTACGAACCCCCCGGCGCACCTCGCTTCCCCTTCACCGCCTTCCAAAACGACGGCGGCGACCTACGCTTTCTGATCCCCTGGGAGGACGGGCGCTGGATCCTGTCGGAGGGGGACCAGTTCCAGCCGGTGGATCGGGACGACCCGGCCCTGATCGACGCCGACGGCGACGGCGTGGTGGACGGCCTGGCGGGAGGCTACCGGGCCCTCCCCACGCTGGGCCTGATGCGCCACCTCCATGAGCTGCAGGAGCGGGTCTTCCACTACGACGGGGTGGAGCTGCGGCTGGCCAGCCTCACCCAGTTCGCCCGTCTCTCCCCTCGGTACCGGTACGACCCGGCGGCGGACCAGCTGGTCGACCTCGAGACGGGGACCGTCTACCGGCCGGTCAACGGCTATTTCACCAGCGAGGCGGGGGAGCGGCTCACCCCTGGCTTCCGCAGTCTGGTGGGCTGGCGGAACTTCACCGCCCTGCTCACCAACCCGCGGATCTCGGGGCCCTTCTTCCGGGTCTTTGTCTGGACCTTTGTCTGGGCGTTCCTGAGCGTGGCCTCCACCTTTGGGCTGGGCTTTGGGCTGTCCTTGGTGCTGAACGACCCCCGGCTTCCCTTCCGGCGGGTGTACCGCTCCCTCCTCATCCTGCCCTACGCCTTCCCGGCGTTCATCTCCGCTTTGATCTGGCGGGGGCTGCTCAACACCGAGGTGGGGGTCATCAACCAGGTGCTGCGGGCGGTGGGCCTGGGCGGGGTCCCCTGGCTGACGGACCCCCTCTGGGCCAAGGTGGCCGTTCTTCTGGTCAACCTGTGGTTGGGCTTCCCTTATATGATGCTGGTCACCACCGGCGCCCTGCAGAGCATCCCCGACGAGCTGTACGAGGCGGCCTACTGCGACGGGGCGACGAGCTGGCAGCAACTCCGCCACATCACCCTGCCCCTCCTCATGGTCTCGGTGGCGCCGCTTCTCATCAGCTCCTTCGCGTTCAACTTCAACAACTTCAACGTGATCTACCTGGTCACCCAGGGCCGGCCGCCCATCCCCGGCGCGGGGACCCCGGCGGGGGCGACGGACATCCTCATCTCCTACACCTACCGGCTGGCCTTTGAGGGGGGCTCGGGCACCGACTACGGCCTGGCCTCGGCGGTGGCGGTGGTCATCTTCATCCTCATCGGCACCATCAGCTACGTCAACTTCCGCATGACGGGGGTCCTGGAGAGGGTGGGCGAGCATGTATAAGGGGCGCCTGACAGCCTTCGGCCAGCTCTGGCGGCACGGGCTGCTCCTCGTGGCGGTCCTCTTCGCCCTGGGGCCCATCCTGTGGGTGATCTCCGCCTCCTTCAACCCGTCCAACACCATCGTGGGCCAGTCGCTCATCCCGGCCAACCCCACCCTGGCCCACTACCGGCAGCTCTTCCAGGACCCCCGCCACCCCTTCCACCTCTGGATCTGGAACAGCACCAAGGTGGCTGTCATCGCCTCCACCCTCACGGTGGCCCTCACCGCGCTGGGCGCCTACGCCTTCTCCCGCTTCCGCTTTCGGGGCCGTCGGGGTGGGCTCTTCACCCTGATCCTGATCCAGATGTTCCCCCAGATGCTGGCCATGGTGGCCATCTACCTCCTACTCCTCCAGCTCGGTGAGGTCTTCCCGGCCCTGGGGCTCAACACCCATGCGGGCCTGATCATGGTCTACCTGGGGGGCGCGCTGGGGGTGAACACCTGGCTGATGAAGGGTTACTTTGATACCATCCCCCGGTCCCTGGAGGAGTCGGCCATGATGGATGGGGCCACCCCCTTCCAGGCCTTCGTCCGCATCATCATGCCCTTGGTGCGGCCCATCCTGATCGTCGTCTTCATGTTGAGCCTGATCGGCTGCTACTCGGAGTACGTCCTGGCCCGGATCATCCTGCAGACGACCGACCAGTACACCCTGCCGGTGGGGATGCAGCTCTTCATCTCGGACCAGTACAGCAGCCGGTGGGGCATCTTCGCGGCGGGGGCCCTCTTGGGCGCGCTGCCCATCGTCATCATCTTCTTGGTGATGCAGCGCCAGCTCGTCTCGGGGCTCACCTCAGGCGCGGTGAAGGAGTAGCTCACCCTGGGGCGGGCCCCGTCGACCGCCGCACGACCAGTTCGGTGGGGACCAGCACCTGGCGGGCCGGGGCGTCCGGGTTCTGGAGCCGCTCCAGGAGGAGCTGGGCGGCCACCCGGCCCAGCTCGAAGACGGGCACCCGGACGGTGGTCAGCGGGGGGGCCACGTAGGCGCTCAGGAGATCGTCGTTGAAGCCCACCACCGAGACCTGGCCGGGCACCGCCAGGCCCAGGTCCCCCGCGGCCTGGACCGCGCCCCAGGCCAGCAGGTCGTCGGTGGCGAAGAAGGCGGTGGGCTGAGGGGTTTGCTGGAGCAGCTCCCGGGCCGCCGCCCACCCCTGGTCCCGGGAGAAGTCCGTGTACCGGACCAGGTGGGGATCGAAGGGGATCCCCGCTTCCTCCAGGGCCTGGCGGTACCCGGCCACCCGGTCCTGGGTGACCAGGTAGTCGGGATCCCCGGCCAGGCAGCCGATGCGCCGGTGGCCCAGGGCGAGGAGGTGCTCCACCGCCTCCCGGGCGGCTTGGGTGTTGTCAGTGTTCACCCACCAGACCCCTTCCCCTTGCGGGACCCGGCCCACCACCACGAAGGGGTGGCCCTCCTGGACCAGGCGGGCGACCAGCCGGTCCTTCACCCGGGAGGCGAGCAGGATCACCCCGTCCACCCGGTGGCTCTCCAGCATCTCCACGCACTCGTCCAGCTCCTCCTGGGGCGTGAGGGAGGTGGAGAGCAGGAGCGCGTAGCGGGCTTGGTTGGCCACCGCGCCGATCCCCCGGATCACCTCGGGGAAGAAGGGGTTGGCCAGGGCCGTCTCCGCCGCCCGAGAGAGGACCAGCCCGATGGTCCGGCTGCTTTGGGTGACCAGGCTCCGGGCGATGGCGTTGGGGTGGTAGCCCAGCTCCTTCATCACCCGCCGGACCCGCTCCTTGGTGGCCTGGCTGATGCGGGGATGATCGGAGATGACCCGGGAGACCGTGGACGGCGAAACCCCCGCGGCCCGGGCCACATCCTTGATGGTCACGCCCACAACCCTTCCCCCCGATGACCCTGCCTACGTTCTGACCGGCCCAATGGTACCCGGACTCCTGTTCCCCAGGGAGCCGAGCGGCTCCTCCCGAGCCCCTTCGTCAAGTTCTCGCTGATGCAAGCCGAAGGCATGAGCAAAGAGATTGCGGAGATTGCGCCGAGAGCCTTTGGGGACCGGGGTGAGCTTATGGCCAAGGGTTGGACCAAGGGACAGCGGACTGCTAGTCGAGATCTGACCTGGTTTCTGGTCGTCTCCAGTCTCTTCATCATCCTGTTGGTCGCTGCCGGCGCCGGCGTCACCAGCCTCCTAAACGAGAAGGCGGCCCGCCTGGCCGACCGGGAGCTGGAGCTGTTGGAGACCGTTCTGGAGGTGGAGACCCGCCTGGAACGGACCCGCTCGGCCTACCTTCTCAGCCTTCCCCCAGGGGGCGAAGGCCTCCGCACCTACGCGCTCAGTTTCGGCTTCCTCGCCAACTTCTCCGCCGCCCAGAACCCGGTGGACTGGGTGGACCTCCTGAAAGGGGCGGCGGCCCAGGCGGAAGACCACCGGGAGCTCTGGCAGGAGGCGATCGATCGTTCCCTTGCTCTGGAGCAAATCTTCAGGTCCTTCAGCCAGTCGTGGGACCTGCGGGAGCAGGAGGACCTCATCGGCCAGGCCTCTGCCCAGGCCGCGGCGTTGGCCGAGCTCCTGCGCGGCTTGCGGGAAGAGGTCCGCCGAGGGACGGCCACCATCGCCCAGGAGGCCACCCAAACCGCGGCCCTGAGCATCCGCCTCTTTACCGCCTTGGGGGCCTTCTTGCTCCTCTTCAACGGCCTCTTGGGCCGGTCCAACCTCCGCCGGCTCCGCGCCAGCGTGCGGGCCATCCAGGCCGATGCGGCCAAGACGGCGGAGAACGCCTCCCGCCTGGACGCTTGGCTGGGCGAGATGGTCCAGACCTCCGAGGAGGTCCGGGCAGGGATGGAAGAGGCCACGTCGGCCGCCGATCAGATCACCCAGGGGAGCCGCCACGCGGCCGAAGCCGTCAACCGGCTGAGCCAGCAGCTGAGCCAGGTGGAAGCCCAGGTCCAAGCCAGCAGCGAGCGCCTTGCCGAGACGACCCACTCGGTAGAGCAGGCTTCGGAGAAGGTCCACGAGGTGGTCGCCCAGGTCCGCGCCGGCGCCGACAACCTCCGGCAAGGCCTGGAGGGCCTCCGGCAGAACCTGGTCCACTTCGGCACCCTGACCCAGCGGCTCGCCGGCTTCCGGCAGGAGATGCGGGAGATCCACAAGATCGTCCAGGCGATGGCCGAGATCGCCGAGCGGACCCGGGTCCTCTCCTTCAACGCCAGCATCGAGGCGGTCCGGGCCGGGACAGCGGGCCAGGGCTTCGCGGTGGTCGCCCGGGAGATCAAGGCCCTCTCCGAGAGCAGCCGGGAGTCGGCCCAGGCCATTGGGCGGATCGTGGACGGGCTGGACCGGGCCAGCGAGCAGGTGGCAGGCCAGGCGGCCGCCCTGGTGGCTGAGGTTCAGGCGGGGGCGGCCACCATTGGCGAGCTGGACACCCTCTTCGTCGCCCTGGAGGAGAGTTTCCAGGAGGTGAGCCGCCAGGGCGAGCAGATGCGGGAGCTGGCCGCGCACCAGGAGGCCTTCCGGGACGAGGTGAGCCGCCGGTTCGCCGACGCCGCGGCGGGGATCGAAGAGGTAAGCGCCCAGCTGGAGGAGACGGCGGCGGCCATGGAGGAGCTCCACGCGACGGCCCAGCAGATTCTGGGCCGCAACGCGGAGCTGGCCCGGGGTCTGGCCACCCAGCGGGATCTGGCCCACGCCCAGGAGGCTCTGGCCGCCCAGGTGCAGGCCCAGCTCCTGGTCCTGGACCGGCCGCCGACGCCCAAGATGGTGACCCAGCCCCCGAGCCAGTCGGCCTCCGGCACCCCCGCCTCCTAAGCGGGCGTCCTGCGCCTCGCCCGCCAGCGGGCGAGCAGCCCCTGGTGGGGGGCGAGCAGCAGGGCCAGGGCAAAGAGGAGACCGGCCATGGTGGCCGTCGCCCCGGCAATGGAGAGATCGAACCAGGAGGCCAGGCCGTACCCGGCCACCGCGGCCGGCACCCCCACCAGCACGCTCAGCCCCAGCATGCTCTCCAGGCGGTCGGTGAGGAGGAACGCGGTCGCCCCGGGCGCGACCAGCATGGCCACCGCCAGGATGGCCCCCACGCTCTCGAAGGCCGCCACCGTGACCAGGGTGACCAGCCCCGTCTGGAGCCAGGTGATCCAGGCGACGGGGAGCCCCACCACGGCCGCGAAGGCCGGGTCGAAGGCGATCACCTTGAACTCCTTGAAGAAGAGCCAGGTCGTCAGCCCAGCGATCAGGAGGGCGCCCCCCACCGTCCAGACGGCCCGGGGGCCCAGCTCCCAGCCCCGCCAGGCCAGGATGTCGAAGGGCACATAGACCAGGTCGCCAAAGAGGACGTGCTGGGTGTCCAGGTGAACATCGCCCGCGTGCAGGGTGAGGAGGACCACCCCCAGGCCGAAGAAGGCGGTGAAGCTGATGCCCGTCGCCGCGTCCTCCTGGACCCCGGCCCGCCGCAAGAGCTCCACCATCCAGGTGCTCAAGAGCCCCGCCGCCCCCGCCCCGAGCACCATGGGGAGCAGGCCCGTACTGCCCGTGAGCAGGAAGGCGACGACGATGCCCAAGAGGACCGAGTGGCTGATGGCGTCGCCCACCATGGCCAGGCGGCGGAGGATGAGGAAGCAACCGACGAAGCCCAAGCTGGCCGCCACCAGGACCGCGGTGAGGAGGATCCACAGATCATGGGGAGTCATGACGCCTCACCCTCCCACCGGACCGGGGTGCCGCCGGCCAGGCCCCGGCGGCGGATCCCAGCCTGCCGAACCCGCTGCACCACCAGGCCCCGGCTGCTGCCGAAGGCCATCGAGATCAGGAGGAGTCCGGTGGCCACCAGCACCACCAAAGGGCCGGTGGGCAGCTGGGGCCGGCTGAGGCTGATAAGGGCCCCCGCCACGCCCGCCAGCCCCCCGAAGGCCGCCGAGAGGATGGCCATCCGCTCCAGCCGCTCCGTCCAGAAGCGGGCAGCTGCCGCGGGGGTGATGAGGAGGGCCGCCACCAGCACCACCCCCACCGCCTGCAGGCCGACGGCCACCGCCGCCACCACCAGCCCCATCAAGAGCCGGTCCATGAGGGCCATGGGGAGGCCCAGCCCCGCCCCGAACTCGGGATCGAAGGCGAGCAGCTTCAGCTCTTTGAAGAAGAGGAGGACCCCCAGGGTGACCGCCAGGGCCGCCCCGCCGATGACGAGCACGTCGGACCGGACCAGGGAGGCGGCCTGGCCGATGAGGAAGCGGTTGAGCCCCGACTGGCCCCCCAATCCCGTCCGGGCTAGGACCGTCAGAAGGACCACCCCCATCCCGTACGAGACGCTCAACACCAGGGCCTGGGCCGTCTCCTCCTTGATGCGGGAGTGGCGGGTGATCCCGTCGACCGCCGCCGCGCCCAGAAGACCGGTCACCAGGGAGCCCACCAAGAGGGGCGCCACCGACTTGGCGCCTGTCACCCAGAAGCCCAGGGCCACCCCCGGCAGGGCCGCGTGGGCCAGGACGTCTCCCATGAGGCTCCGCCGGCGCAGGAGGGCGAAGGTGCCCAGCAGCCCGCAGCCCGCGCCGAGGAGGAGGCTGCCGGCCAGGACCCAGCGGGCATTGGGGCTGTTCAGCAACAGGATCAGCGCCTCCCAGGTCACAGCCTCACCCCCGAAGGGGCCGAGGCCTCCGACCCCACCGGCGCCGGGAGCGAGAGGAGCCGCCCCCCGTAGGCCGCTTGCAGATGCTTGGGGGTGAAGACCTCGGCGGTGGGGCCGGCGGCGACCACCCGCCGATGGAGGAGGACCAGCCAGTCGAAGAAAGCCTCCACCGTGTTCAGGTCGTGGTGGACCACCAGCACCGTCTTGCCCGCCGCGCGCAGCTCCTGGAGCAGGGTGATGATGGCCGTCTCCGTGGCCGCGTCCACCCCCGCCAGCGGCTCATCCATGAGGTAGAGGGCCGCGTCCTGGGCCAGGGCCCGGGCGAGGAAGACCCGCTGCTGCTGGCCGCCCGAGAGCTGGCTGATCTGCCGGTGGGCGTAGGGGGCCATCCCCACCTGCTCCAGGGCCTGCCAGGCCGCCTCCCGATCGTGGCGGGAGGGCCGGCGGAAGAGGCCGATCCGGCCGTACCGGCCCATGAGCACCACATCCAGCACGGTGGCGGGGAAGTCCCAATCGACCGACTCCCGCTGGGGCACGTAGCCCACCCGCCGGCGGGCCTCCGCCCCCCGTTGGCCCAGGAGACGGACCCAGCCCGACCGGAGGGGCACCAGGCCCAGGAGGGCCTTGAGCAGGGTCGATTTCCCCGCCCCGTTGGGGCCGACCAGCCCCACCAGGGTGCCCCGGGGCAGATCCAGATCGATCCCCTCGAGCACTGGCTCTTTCCGGTAGGCCACCGAAAGCCCCCGGGTCTGGACGGCCAGATCCACCGTGCCCGTCGCTGCAGCCACGGCTCAGATCCCTCCCTGGCTCGAGCCGCCCGGCCCTTCGGGGCCGAGGGCGGCGAGGATGGTCTCCACGTTGTGCCGGATCATGCCCACGTAGGTCCCCGCCGCGGTCCCTTCGGCCCCCAGGGCGTCGGAGAAGAGCTCCCCGCCCAAGGCCACCTGATGCCCTCGAGCCGCGGCGCCCTCGATGAGCGCCCGGATCCCCCGGCCAGAGACGCTCGTCTCGACGAAGACCGCGCCGATCTGCCGCTCCACCAGGAGGTCCACCAGCTGGATGACGTCCGCCAGACCGTACTCCGCGTCGGTACTGATCCCTTGGAGGCCCACCACCTCCAGGCCGTAAGCGCGGCCCAGGTAGCCGAAGGCATCGTGAGCCGTCACCAGGACCCGCCGCTGTGGGGGGATCTGGGCCAGCCGTTCCCGCACCCAAGCGTCCAGCTCGGCCAAGGTCTCCAGGTAAGCACGGGCGTTGGCCTGGTAGATGGGGGCCCTCTCCGGGTCCACCTCCACCAGGGCGTCCCGGATCCGTTCCACCGCCTTCATCCAGAGGCGGACGTCGAACCAGACGTGGGGATCGTACGCGCCCCCGAAGCCCTCGGCGGCCAAGAGCTCCTCCACCGGGAGAAGCTCGGTGACCGCGTAGGTGGGAACCCGCCGGGCCATGCGGGCCAGGACGTCGCCCAACCGCCCCTCCAGCTGGAGGCCGTTGGAGAAGATAATGTCCGCGCCCGCCAACCGCCGGACGTCCCCTTGGGAGGCCTGGTACAGGTGGGGATCCACCCCCGGTCCCATGAGGGCCACCACCGTCCCCGCCTCCCCCACCACGTTCCGCACGGCGTCGGCCACAATGTTGGTCGTCGCCACCACCTGCAGGCCGTCGCCCGCCTGGGCCTCTGCCCCCCACCCTGCCAGCCCGAGGAGCCCGCCCAGGAGCACCAAGCCAACCCCCAGCCGGGAGAGCCACCGCCATCGCCTGCTCACCGCTGTTCCGCCTCCCTTGGATCCGGGTCCGACCTGTTTTAGACCCGGCTAATTTTGCTGTTTGCCGTATCTAACATCGGTTCGCGCGGGCTGTCAAGGGCTGTGGGCCTTCTGGGTCCCCAAACCCGGCGGGTCGTGGCCCAGCGCGCCGAGGGCCCGGCCCGCCTTCCGGCGGCACCGGGCCCTCCCAGCCCCTCTGGCCCTTTCCGTCCTGGCCTCTTAGACGACGGGGTTCTCCAGGGTGCCGATCCCTTCCACCTCGATCCGGACCCGGTCGCCCCGCTGGAGGGGCCGCACCTGGCCCGCCTGCTCGCCCACGCCGGCGGGGGTGCCGGTGGCGATGATGTCGCCCGGCTCCAGGGTGATCCCGTCCGAGAGCCAGGCGATGATCTCGGCCACGGAGAAGATCATCTGGCTGGTGGGGGCGTCCTGGCGGAGCTCCCCGTTGACCCAGGTCCGGATCCTCAAGGCCTGGGGATCGGGGATCTCATCGGCCGTGACGATCCAGGGCCCCATGGGCCCGAAGGTGTCCAGACTCTTCCCCCGGAACCACTGGTGGTGGAGGCGCTGAACGTCCCGGGCGGTCACATCGTTCAAGATGGTGTACCCGAAGACGTGCTCCAGGGCCCGTTCCTTGGGGATCTGCTTGCCGCCCCGCCCGATCACCACCGCCAGCTCCCCTTCGTAGTCGAGGAGCTGGGTGACGCTGGGGTACTCGATGGCCTCCCCGGGGCCGATGACGCAGGTGGGCGCCTTGGTGAAGAAGATGGGGGCTTGGGGCACCTCCTCACCCCGCTCCTCGGCATGGGCCCGGTAGTTCCGCCCCAGGCAGACCAGGTTCTTGGCCGGCCGGGGGATGGGGGCGAGCAAGCGGCCGCCCTGGCGCTCCAGCTCGTCCAGGGAGCGGACCACCCCCTGGTCCACGTAGAGCCGCCAGCCTTCAGGATCGGACGCCCGCCGAACTTCCGCCGCCTCCAGGCACGCGGTGACCTGCTGCCAGAAATTGGGGCCCAGGTGGATCACATCCAGCATCGTCTCGGGCCGGGGCCCATGGGCCGGGAGGCTCTCCTTCCCCTCCATGCGGATCAGCTCCGCCAGATCGTAGAGGAATTCCCCCGCCACCACCCCGACCCGGTCCGCCCCGTTGAGGCGGTAGGTTGTGTACCGCACCGCAAGCCACCTCTTTTCATCCCATGGGCCAGACCCATCGCCGGGTCCGGAGCTCCCGTGGGGCTTCAGACATTGAACCGGAAGTGGATGATCTCCCCATCCTGAACGGGATACCCTTTCCCCTCCAGGCGGAGGACCCCCTCCTCCTTCGCCTTGGCCAGGCTCCCCAGGCGGACCAAGTCGTCGTAGGCGCAGACCTCGGCCCGGATAAAGCCCCGGGCGATGTCCGAGTGGACCTTCCCCGCCGCCTCCACGGCGGTGGCGCCCCGGCGGACGGTCCACGCCTTCACCTCGTCCTCGCCCACGGTGAAGAAAGAGATGAGGCCGCAGGCCTCGTAGGCCGCCCGGGCCACCCGGTCCAGCCCCCGCTCCTTGATGCCCAGCGCCTCCAGGAACTCCGCCCGGTCCTCGGGATCCAGTTCCTCGACCTGCCGTTCCAGCTCGGCCGAGACCAGGATGGAAGGAAGCCGGTGCTCTTCAGCCCACGCCTCCAGCTCCCGGGCCCCCGCAAAGGGCTCCTCCCCCCGGCCGGCCCGGCTCCAGCCCTCCTCGTCCACATTCAGCACCAAGAGGCAGGGCTTCTGGCTGAGCAAAGTGTAGGGCCTCAGGGTCCGCGCTTCCGCTTCACTCAGCTCCAGCGCCCGGACGGGCCGGCCCTCCTCCAGGGCGGCCACCACCCGCTCCAGGACCGCCTGCTCCTGCTGCTTGGCCACGTCCCCTTTGGAGATCTCCTTGGCCATCCGCTCCAGCCGGCGGGAAAGCAGGCTCCAGTCGGCCAGGATCAGCTCCTCCTCCACCCGCTGGGCGTCCCGCCGGGCGTCCACCTCCCCCAGGGGATGGGGGACGTAATCGGAGTGGAAGGCCCGGCAGACGTGGACCAGGAGCTCCGCCTCCTGGACCTGCTGGAGGAAGGCGGCGGCGCTCATCCCCTGGCCGCCGCTCCCCCCGCCGGGATCCAGCGGGGGCAGATCCGCCAGCTCCAGCCGGGCATAGGTGGTCTTCTTGGGCTGGAACATTCGGCTCAGGAGGTCGAGCCGGGGGTCGGGCACGTTGGCCGTCCCCAGTTGGACCCCGCTCCGTTCGGTGCGGCCCTCGTGGCCCACCAGCAGGCTGAACAACGTACTCCGGCCCGATTGGGGCAGCCCGATCAGTGCAATCCGCAAGACTCTGCCTCCTACCCGCCGCTTCTGGCGACAACAGAAAGGCCGGCGGCCCGCGCCGCCCGGCCTCCGGTTCCAGGATACCGTATCGGGACGGGCCATGAAAGGGGGATCCTGGGCGGGAGACCATCCGTTCCCTTGCAGAGAGGAGTTCTCACTTCGGCCGTCGAAGCAGGCGGCGGCCAAGGACCCGAGGAGGCGAGGACGTGCACGACATCCAGTGGCTGCTCAACCTGATGCCCCACCGCTACCCCTTCCTCCTGGTGGACCGGATCCTGGAGGTGGACGAGCGCCGGGCGGTGGGCCTGAAGAATGTGACCTACAACGAGCCCTTCTTCCAAGGGCACTTCCCCAAGTGGCCCGTCATGCCCGGGGTTCTCATCGTGGAGGCCATGGCTCAGGTCGCCTCGGCGGTGCTCTACCGCATCCCCGAGTATGCGGAGACCATCGGCCTCTTCGCCGGCATCGACGAGACCCGGTTCCGCCGGCCGGTCATCCCGGGCGACCAGCTGAGGATCGAGATTGAGCTGCTCAAGCGCCGGGGGGCCATCGTCAAGTGCCAGGGGAAGGCGTGGGTGGGTGATGAGCTGGCGGCCGAGGGCATCCTCACCTTCGCCATGAGCCCCCGGGAGGGCAAGTGGGAGGGTCCCGTCGGCATCGAGCCCGCCCGCCCGAGCTGAGGCCCGCCCTTCCCGGCGCTCCCATCAAGAAGAGCCCCGTCAAGGCGCGCGCACCAGGAGCCAGTCGCCCTCCCGGAGGCCCAAGCGGTCCGCCTCGCCGGCGGGCAGCTCCAGGACATAGCGCACCGGTTGCCCCGAGGGGTAAACGGGGCAGTTGGGCTCCGAGTCGGGGCAGGGCGGCACATTCCGGGTGATCCGGACGATCTGCCCGAACCGGTCGGCGAAGATCATGTCCAGCGGGATCCGGGTGAAGCGCATCCACATGCTGACGGGTTCCTCAACGGGCCAGACAAAGAGCATGCCCTGCCCCCGCGGCAGCTCCGTCCGGCCCATGAGCCCGATCCGCCGCTCCTCGGGCTCGTCGGCCAGCTCCGCCACCACCTGGCCCAGGAAGCCCTCCCCTTCCGCTTGGGGATCGAGCCGCAGCAGCCAGACCGTCACCGTCGGCAGCGGCGGCTGGCCCTGAGCCCCAGCTCCCAGGTCGACGCTCCCCGCCGCCAGGAGGCATCCCGCCAGAAGCAGAGCCCCCCACCGGGCCCACCCCCTGCCCTGCCCACCCGTCGCAAGCCGCTCCTTTCGAGGCGCCACCGCCTCCACCTCCTGCCACCGAGCCCTTCCCCCAACCGGCCCGTCCTCCAGTTCGGCCGGCCCTGGGCCAAACCCTGCCGCCCGAGCCAGGCGGCGACCGCCCGTGCAAGGGTGCCTGACCTATGGGAGAGACTACCTCCGGGCGGCCCGCCAAGGGAGGCCAGGGGCGCCCGCCAGGGGGTGGGGCGTACGGCAGTCCAATCGTCGGTTCGGGAAAGGGGCGTCCGAGGAAGGGGTCGGGCCGGGGACGGTTGGCACCTGGGGAGGCTCTTCGGCAGCGTCCTCCCCCTGGCCCACCGGGAGGTGGCCCGCTGGATCCAGCGGGCCGAAGCCATCCCCGACCCCGCCCTCCGCCGCCAAGCCCTGGACAGCCTCCACTTCAAGCGCTTCCACGCCCTGGGTGCCGCGGTCTACGGCGCGTTGCGCCGGGATCCCGCGCCCCTGGTCCGCTTCGCGGTGGCCTACCAAATCATCAGCGACTACCTGGACAACCTGGCCGACCGGGACCGCCAGCCCCCGGCCCGCCGGGAGGCGAACCTGACCTGTCTCCACCAGGCGATGGTGGACGGGGTGTCGGCCGAGCCCCCCCGGGGCGGCTACTACCGGTTCCACACCGCCTCCCAGGACGGGGGCTATCTGGAGGAGCTGGTGACCCACTGCCGGGCGGCCCTGGCCGAGCTGGATGCCTGGGAGCTCAGCCCCCGCCTGGTGCCCCTGGCCGCCCGCTTCGCCCGGATGCAGGTGCTGAAGCACCTGGAGACGGGCCGGCGGGGCCCGGCCCTGCAGGCGTGGGCCGAGGCGGAGGGGGCGCCCTGGCCGGAAGTGCGGTGGTACGAGTTTGCCGCCTCGGCCGGTTCCACCCTGGGCATCTTCGCCCTGGCCGCGGCCGCCGGGGCCCCCCCAGACCACCTGGACCGCCTGGAGGCCGCCTACGTCCCCTGGCTCACCGCGTACCACATCCTCCTCGACTACCTGATCGACCTGGAGGAGGACCGACAAGGCGGCGACTTCAACTTCGTCGCCTGCTACCCGTCCCTGGACGAGGCGGAAGCCCGCCTCCGCCTGCTTGCCCAGGAGGCGGCCCGCCAGATCGACCGGTTGCCGGAGCCCGCCTTCCATCGGCTGGTCCTCTGGGGGCTGGCCGGCCTCTACCTGGCCGACGCGAAGGCGGAGGGCCCCCACCTCCAGGCCCACGCCCGGCGGCTCCTGCGCCACGCGGGGGGCGCTGCCCGGTTCCTGGCCTGGCTCTGCCGGCGGGCCAACCCCTTCGGCCAGGTGGCCGAGCTCCAGCCGCCCCCCGTCCCCTAAGCCACCTGCCCCAGGCGGCCCTGGCTCAGGGCCCCAAGGCCTTCTGCGCCGGGTCCGAGCCGCCCTGTCCCCGCCGTGCCCGGCCCGGCAGCTAGGCAGGCTCCCGGTGGGTCCGGAAGGTCCTTAGGCTCCAGACGAGGAGCCATCCCAGGATCGCGATGACGGCCACCCACTCGGCCGCCCGGCCCAACCAGGCGGCCACCGAGGGCCAGCGGCTGCCCAGGACGTACCCTGCCGCCACGGGCAGCCCCACCCAGGCCGCCCCGTGAAGCACCGCCGCCACCAGGAAAGGGAGAAGACGGACGCGGCCCGCCCCGGCCAGGTACGGGGTCACGTTCCCCAGGGTGGGCACGAAGTGGCCCAGGGCGTACCCCCAGATCCCCCAGCGGGCCAGGGCCGCCTGGGCCCGGCGGAGACGCTCGGGCGCCACGCCCAGCCGCTCCAGCCAGCGGTGCAGCCGCGAGGCCTGCCCCCGGCCGAGCCAGTAGGCACTGCCCGTGCCGGCCACGATCCCCACGGTGCCCGCCAGCAGGATCCCCGCCAGGTGAAGGTCTCCCCGGGAGGCGAGGAACCCCGCGAAGAGGAGGGCGATCTGGCCGGGAAAGGGCAAGCCCAGGCCGTCGATGAAGAGCCCCAGCGCCACCACGGGGTAGCCAAAGGTCCTGACGTGCCCCAAGATCCACTCGACCACCGTCTCCCTCCGTTCCCTTCCAGGGTGCCTCAAGGGCCTCCGGGTCGATGCAAGGCCCGCCCCGGAGAGCGGCACCCCACGGCAGCCCGTGTCCACCCGTGCCCCCGCCCCTGGAACCAATCGTCGGCGGCCGTCATTGGATCGAAGGGGAATCTCTCTCGCTGTCGAAAAGATCGATTGACTTGAACGGTAGCGATTCGGATCAAGCCTCGGACGTGCCGGCAGCGTCCGGGTTGGGCCTACCGGTGCCTTTGGGGGTCGGCGCCGGGGCCCAGCCGCTGGCGGTCCGTCGCCACCGTGAGTTGGGGGAGGCAAGGTCATGGCACAGTCGGCCGTTCAGACTGGCTTACAGGGGGTCGTGGCGGCCCCGTCGGCCATCTGTTACATCGATGGCGAGCAAGGCATCTTGAGCTACCGCGGGTATGACATTCGCGACCTGGCTGCCCACGCCACCTACGAAGAGGTGGCCTACCTGCTCCTCATGGGCGAGCTGCCCACCCAGCAGGAGCTGGAGCGCTTCCAGGGGGAGCTGGTCCGCCGCCGGCCGGTGCCGGAGGCGGTCTGGAACGTCCTGGCAGCGGTCGCCCAGCACGATGAGCCGATGGCCGTGCTCCGCACGGGGGTCTCCGTTTTGGGCCAGTACGACCCGCTCGCCGGCCAGACCTCCCGGGAGGCGGCCCTGGAGCAGGCCCTCAACCTCATCGCCCAAGTGCCCACCCTGGTGGCCGGCATCGCCCGCCTCCGCCGGGGGCAAGAACCCCTTCCGGCCGACGAGGCGCCGTCGGTGGCCCGGAGCTTCCTCACCATGCTGAAGGGCGAGCCGCCCAGCGACCTGCAGGCGCGGGCCCTGGACATCGCCCTCACCCTCCATGCGGATCATGAGTTCAATGCGTCCACCTTTGCCGCGCGGGTGACGGCGGCCACCCTCTCCGACATGTACTCGGCCATCACCGCGGCCGTCGGCGCCCTCAAAGGGCCGCTCCACGGCGGGGCCAACCAGCGGGCCATGGAGATGCTGATGACCATCGGCGAGCCGGAGAAGGCCGAAGGCTGGGTCAGGGAGAAGTTGGCCCGCAAGGAGAAGATCATGGGGATCGGCCACCGGGTCTACAAGACCTACGACCCGCGGGCCCGTTTCCTGAAGGAGATGGCCGAGCGCCTCTCGGCCGAGGTGGGCGAGGACCGCTGGTACCGGATCGCCACCGAGGTGGAGCGGGTGGTCCTGGAGGTTTTGGGCGAGAAGGCCCTCTATCCCAACGTTGACTTCTTCTCCGGCATCTGCTACCACGTGATGGGCATTCCCACCGAGCTGTTCACCCCCATCTTCGCCATGAGCCGGGTGTCGGGGTGGACGGCCCACGTGGTGGAGCAGTACGAGAACAACCGGTTGATCCGGCCCCGCGCCGAGTACACCGGCCCCACCCTCCGGCCCTTCATCCCCTTGGGCCAACGGTGAGAGGTTCCCCACCGCTGGGGTGGGCCTTGAGCCAGAAGCCTCGGCGAGCGGCCGGGGCTTCTGCTGTGTCTAGGAGGTGGCCCCATGCCTGACAGAAGCCCAAGCCGGGCCCAGCTCTTGGACGAGCTGGCCCAAGAGGTGATCGCCTGCCAGGCGTGCCCCCGCCTTCGGGAGCACTGCCTCCGGGTGGCGGCCACCCGGCGCCGGGCGTACCAAGACCAGGTCTACTGGGGCCGGCCCGTTCCAGGCTTCGGTGACCCCGACGCCCGCCTGCTCATCATCGGCCTGGCCCCCGCGGCCCACGGCGCCAACCGGACGGGGCGGATGTTCACCGGCGACGCCTCGGGCGAGTGGCTGGCCGAGGCCCTCTACCGGTACGGCTTCGCCAACCAGCCCACCTCCACCCACCGGGGCGACGGCTTCCAGCTGAAGGGAGCGTACATCACCGCGGTCTGCCGCTGCGCGCCGCCGGAGAACAAGCCGACCCGCGCGGAGATGGAAGCCTGCCGGCCCTTCTTGGCGCGGGAGCTGGCCATCTTGGACCGGGTGGAGGTGGTCCTCGTCCTGGGCCGGATCGCCTTCGACACGTACACGGGGCTCCTGAAGGAGCAGGGCCGGCTGACGAACCGGCCCGCCTTCGAGCACGGGGCGGTGGTCTCCCTGCCCGACGGGCCGCCCCACCACCTCGTGGTCAGCTACCACCCCAGCCGGCAGAACACCCAGACGGGCCGCCTCACCCGCCCCATGTGGCATCGGGTCTTCGCCCTGGCCCGGGAACTGGTGGATGGCTCGTCCGGTCTCGCCGCGGCCAACCAGGTCTGATAGGCTAAGCCCAAGGCCCCTGGCCATCTGGGCGCCATTCTCGAGGGGCGCCCCACAGAAAGGGGAAGAGACCGGTCATGGAAGGCGTCATCAGCGATCTCGTCACCTGGGAGGCGTGGCTTCCCCGGCTGCTCTCCATCGTGAGCCGACTGGCCCTGGTGCTCATCCTGGCCTGGGGCCTCAACCGCCTCAGCCGGCCCCTGATCCGCCGGCTCGACGGGGCCCTCAGCCGCCACCGGGAACGGGATGAAGAGCGGCAGCGCCGAGCCGAGACCCTGGTCAACATCGTGGAGAAGGGGGTCTCGGCCACCATCTGGGCCGTGGCCGGCCTGATGGGCCTCCAGGTCCTGGGCGTCAACACCGCGGCCCTCCTCACCGCGGCAGGCGTGGGCGGTCTGGCCATCGGCTTCGGAGCCCAGAACCTGGTACGGGACTTCATCAGCGGCTTCTTCATCCTCGCGGAAGACCAGTTCCGGGTGGGGGACGTGGTGGTCATCAACGGGACCAGCGGCACGGTCCAGGCCATCAACCCCCGGACCACCATCCTCCGGGACCTGAGCGGCACCGTCCACATCTTTCCCAACGGGCTGATCGAGACGGTGGCCAACCGGACCAAAGAGTGGGCCCGCTCCGTTATCGAGCTGAGCGTGCCCTACACAGAGAATGTGGACCGGGTGATGGCCCTCCTGCGGGAGGTGGGCGAGGAGCTCCAGGCCGACGAGACCTTCGGCCCCGGGATCACCCAGCCCATCAGCATCCTGGGGGTGGACGGCTTCGGCCCCGAGGGCGTCACCCTCAAGCTGACCATCACCACCGTACCCGGGCAGCAGTTCGCCATCGCCCGGGAGTTCCGCCGGCGGGTGAAGAACCGGTTCGATGCCGAGGGGATCCGCCTCAGCTACCCCCACACCAGCCTCCACTGGGAGGTCGAGCCCCCGCCCTTCCGGCTGGAGCTGCAGGGGGCGGATCCGGCCCTCCTCGACGCCTTGGCCGACCAGGTGGCCGAAAGGGTCCTCCGTCGCCTGGAGGCCCAGGGCGGCACCCAGCCCGGGACGGGAGGGCCCGCGGGTCGGCAGCAGGCCGCCCCCACGAGGGAGGATGAGGCGTGAGGGAGGAGCGCCAAACGGTCGCCCGGGCCCGGGGCTTGGTGAAACGGTACGGGCCGGTGGAGGCCGTCGCCGGCATCGACTTCACCATCCGGCCCCGGGAGTGTTACGGCTTCTTAGGCCCCAACGGGGCTGGCAAGACGACCACCATCCGGATGGTCACCTGCCGCATCCCCCGGACCGCCGGGGAGTTGGAGGTGCTGGGCCGGGATGTGGATGAGGCCCCCGCGGCCATAAAGGCCCAGATGGGCGTCGTCA
This sequence comes from Limnochorda sp., assembly GCF_047459355.1. NCBI lineage: Bacteria > Bacillati > Bacillota > Limnochordia > Limnochordales > Limnochordaceae > Limnochorda > Limnochorda sp. The sequence goes on from NZ_VSCV01000005.1 coordinate 58,714, forward strand.
GCCAGGAGAACAACCTGGACGAATCCCTGACCGTCCTGGAGAACTTGTACGTCTACGGGCGGTACCACGGCCTCAGCCACCAGGAGGCGCTCCGCCGGAGCCATGAGCTCCTGGAGCTGATGCAGCTGGAGGGGAAGGCCCGGGTCCGGCCCATGCACCTGTCGGGCGGCATGAAGCGCCGGCTGGCCATCGCCCGGGCGCTGGTCAACCGGCCCCGGCTGGTGGTGCTCGATGAGCCCACCACCGGCTTGGACCCCCAGGCCCGCCTCCTGGTCTGGCAGCGGCTGGCCGCCTTGAAGGAGGCCGGGGTGACCCTCATCCTCACCACCCACTACATGGAGGAGGCGGCCCGGCTCTGCGACCGGGTGGCCATCGTCGACCAGGGGCGGGTCGTGGCGGAGGACGCGCCCGACCGTCTGGTGGCCCGCCACTCGGGCCAGGTGGTGGTGGAGTTGGACCGTTGGGAGGGCGCCCTGCCCCCAGGGACGGCCAACGGCGCCGGCCCCATCCGCCGGGCCGATCCCATCGGGGAGAGCCTCTACCTCTACGGCGACGATGGCGACCAGATCCTGGGGTGGCTGCGGGCGCGCGGCGTACGGCCCCTCTCCTTCCGGGTCCGGGCGGCCACCCTGGAGGACGTCTTCCTGGTGCTGACAGGGAAGGAGTTGCGCGAGGCATGAGCGTGGAGATCCCCTCAGACCTTCCCCAGGGCCGGGCCCGCAGCGCCCCCCGCCGGGCAGCGCTGGTCTGGCCCCACTTCAACGCCCGGAGCCTCACCGTCTGGCGGCGGAACGCCTTGGCGTGGCGGCGTCATGCCGCCTCCAGCATCCTGGCCAACCTGATGGACCCGGTCCTCAGCCTCCTGGCCCTGGGGCTGGGCCTGGGGCTCTTTGTCTCCCGGATCGGCGAGTACTCGTTCCTGGAGTTCATCGGGCCGGGGCTGCTGGCCGGTTCGGCCATGACGTGGATCACGTACGACCTGACCTACGGGTGCTACGACCGCCTCCACTGGAGCCGGGCCTACCACGCCATGATCGCCTCCCCCCTCTCGGTGGGCGAGATCGTGGCCGGGGAGTTCGCCTGGCAGGCCACCCGGACCACCCTGTTCGGGCTGGGCTTCCTCGCCCTCATGGCCCCCTTCGGCATCGTCCACAGCCCTTGGGCCGTGCCCGGCACGGTGGTGATCACCCTGCTCACCGCGCTCATCTTCACCGGCCCCGCCCTGGCTGTGGGCGCGGCCGCCCGGGCGGAGGAGCAGCTCTCCTACTACTTCAACCTGGTGATCACCCCCATGTTCTTCTTCTCGGGCGTCTTCTTCCCCCTGGAGAGCTTGGGGCCCGCCCTCCGGCAGGTGGCCCAGTTCCTCCCCCTCTACCACCTGGTGGAGCTGGCCCGGGCCTTTATCCTGGGGAGCCCCCTCCCCAACCTGACCACCCACCTGCTCTGGCTCGGCCTCTTCATCCTCATCTCCTTCCTCTTGCCGGGTAGGCTGCTCCGCGACGCCCTGGAACGCATCGCCTAAGGGCCCCAGCGGCTGGCCCGGCGGAGCCGGTGGCAAGGTTCCCGGCTTCGGGATACCCTCCCGGCCCCGGGGCCCCCGGGTGGCGTGGGGCGGGCAAACGGCAGGCGGCGAGCCGCCGGCTCGCCGCCTGAAAGGAACCCTTGACGTCTTCTCTCGATCTCATCTGGACCGGCCAGGTGGCCCTCACCGGGCCCACTCGAAGTCGCCCACCTCGGGGAAGGAGGTGAGGGCTTCCTTCATGATGGCCTCGATGCGGTGCAGGGCTTCCTCCGTCTGGCCCTCGCAGCGGGCGACGATGGCCGGCTGGGTGTTGGAGGCTCGGGCCAGGCCCCAGCCGTCGGGGAAGAGGACCCGGACACCGTCCACATCGATCACCGGATACTCCCGGGCGAACCGCTCCTTGAGCTCCCGCACCACCTGGAACTTGGCCTCATCGGAGGTGCAGGGCACCCGGGTCTCCGCGCTGCTGGGATACCGGGGGATGGTTTGCCGGATCTCGGAGAGGGGCCGGTCATCGGCGGCCAGGATGCGCAGGAACCGGCCGGCCGCGTAGAAGGCGTCGTCGAAGCCGTAGTACTCGTCGGCGAAGAACATGTGGCCCGACATCTCGCCCGTGAAGACCGCCCCGATCTCCCGCATCTTGGCCTTGATGAGGGAGTGGCCCGTCTTGTAGAAGAGGGGCTTCCCACCCAGCCGCTCTACCTCTTCCACCAGGGCCTGGGAGCACTTGACCTCGATGATGGCCGTCGTCCCCGGGTGCTTGGGCAGGATCTCACGCCAGTAGAGGATCATCAGCTCGTCGCCCCACATCACTTCGCCCTGGTCGTCGACGACCCCTAGCCGGTCGCCGTCCCCGTCGAAGCCGATGCCGACGTCGCACCCTTCCTCCCGGACCACCCGGATCAGGTCGCGCAGGTTCTCCCGCTCCACCGGATCGGGCTGGTGGTTGGGGAAGCGGCCGTCGGACTCGCAGTACAGGGGCACCACCTCGCACCCCAGCCCCTTCAGAAAGTCCACGGCAAAGAGGCTGGCCGTGCCGTTGCCGCAGTCGACGGCCACCTTCAGCGGCCGGGCCAGCTTGATCCGGTCGTGAAGATCCTTGAGGTAGGCCCCGGAGGCATCCAGGTGCTCCACCTGGCTCTCATCGATGGGGCCTGCACCGAGCGGGGGATCCTCCGCGGCCACCTCCTGGGCCACCCGGGCCAGCTCCTGGATCTGCTGCCCGTAGATGGTGCCGTAACCCAGCGCCACCTTGAGGCCGTTGTACGTGGGCGGGTTGTGGCTCGCCGTGATCATCATGCCGGCATCCAAGCCGTAATGGACCCGGGCAAAGTAAAAGAGCGGCGTGGTGACCACGCCCAGGTCGACCACCTGCATCCCCTCGGCCAGGAGGCCCCGGAGGAGCGCGTCCCGAAGCTCATCGGAGCTGAGCCGGTTGTCCCGGCCCACCACCACCTTGTTCTGGCCCACCCGTTTGAACCGGCGGGCGGCGGCCCGGCCCAGGATCTCCATCACCTGGGGCGTCAGCTCCGTCTCCACCAAGCCGCGAATGTCATACTCCCGAAAGATGTTCAAAGGTACCGTGACAGGCACTGAGGTTGCTCCTTTCCTGCTCACCTTGGGGGTGAACGGATGAGGCTTTCCTCGGAACCTCCTTCCAGACGTATTCTACCCGGTCACTCCGGCGATGGAAAGCGGACCCCCTGGCTGAGGAGCTGGCGGAGGGCCTCGGGCCGGTCCAGGGGCGGGGAGCAGGTGAAGTTCCGGCAGTGGTACGCCCGGACCCGGCCGTCATGCTCCCGGCCGGCCAGGAAGGGCAAGGGGTGGGGCAGGGGAATCTGCCAGACCCGGGGCAGGCGGACCGCCTGATCCCCCCAGAGGCCCCGCAGCGCGCCGCCGGCGGCCAGCCGCTCGGGGGCATAAGGCCCGAAGGCCGCCTCCAGCCACGGCATGAGGGCCTCACCCCCCATCCCCGGCGGCGCCGCCAGGGTCACCTCGGTCCAACCGGTCTCCACCAGCTGGGCCAGGAGCAGGAGGCTGCTGTGGGGCCAGGGGTGCTCCACCATGGCCGCCTGGTACCGCTCCACCAGCCGCTCCGCCGGCTCCCGGAACGCCTCCCGGCCCAGAAGGGTGGCCGCCGCCAGCAAGACCCCCGCCGCGACCGCGGCCGGGGCGGGCACGGCCTGATCCACAGCCTGCCGGGGCCGGACGCCTAGGAGAGGTGTCTCGCCCGGCTCCGCCGCCGTCAGGAAGAAGTCGCCCGCCTGCCCATCCCAGAACCGCTCCATGAGGAGCCCCGCCAGGGCCCCCAGGGCCTGGAGGAGGCTGGGCTCGAAGGTGGCCTGGTAGAGCTCCAGGGCCCCCCACGCCAGGTAGGCGTGATCGTCCAGCTGGCCCGCCACCGGCGGTCCCGACCGTCGCCACACCCGCTGGAGGCCCCCGTCCTCGCTCACCAGGTGGTCGAGGATGAACTGGAAGGCTTGCCGGGCCGCCTCCAGGTACCGGCCCTCCCCCAGCACCGCGGCCGCCCGGGCCAGGGTGGCGATGGCCAGCCCGTTCCAGGCGGTCAGGACCTTGTCGTCCCGCTGGGGCTGGGGGCGCCGCTGGCGGGCCTCCAGCAATCGCTGGCCGATGGCGGCCAAGCGGTCCTCCAAGACGTCCATGGAGAGGCCGAAGCGCTCAGCCGCTTCCTCAGGCGCTAACGCCTGGTGGAGGACGCTCCGCCCCTCCAGGTGGCCCTCCGGGGTCACCCCGAACCAGGCAATGGCCAGCTGGGCCTCCTCGGCGCCCAAGACCGCTTCCACCTCGGCCGGAGTCCAGAGGTAGGTTCCCCCTTCCACCCCTTCGGTGTCGGCATCCTGGCTGGCGGCAAAGGGGCCTTCGGGATGGCGCATCTCCCGGATCAGGTACTCCAAGGCCGCCTGGGCGCTCAGGCGGTACCGGACCGCACCCGTCAGCTGGTAGGCCTCCAGCAGGACCCACGGGATGAGCCCGTTGTCGTAGAGCATCTTCTCGAAGTGGGGCACCAGCCAGCGGTTGTCGGTGGCGTACCGGTGGAAGCCGCCCCCCAGCTGGTCATGGATCCCGCCCGCCAGGATCCGGTCCAAGGTGAAGAGGGCGTGGCGGGCCCGGGCCTCCGCCCGGTCGTCCCGGCCGAAGCGGGCCTGAGCCAGGAAGAGGCGGAGCAACGGCACGTTGGGGAACTTGGGCGCCCGGCCGAAGCCGCCCTGGGCCCGGTCCGCGTGCTCATCCAGCACCCGCAACGCCGCTTCCACATCGACCCTTCGGCGAGGGGCTGGGACCAGGCGGTCCGGGGCGGGGGCGATCCGCTCCGGGGGCCGGCCGGGCGGGGGCTCCTGGAGGGCTCGGAGGGCGGCCACCACCTGGCTCGCCACCTGCTCCACCCGGTCCCGCTCCTCCCGGAAGATCTGGGCCAACGTCTCCAGCAGGTCGGGGAAGGCGGGCAAGCCGTACCGCTCCACAGGGGGGAAGTAGGTGCCCGCGTAGAAGGGCGCCCCCTGGGGGGTGAGGAAGACGGTGAGGGGCCAGCCGCCCCCCGACCCCAAAAGCTCCGCCGCCTGCTGGTAGAGGTGGTCCAGGTCGGGGCGCTCCTCCCGATCCACCTTGATGCAGACGAAGTGCCGGTTCATCACCTCGGCGATGGCCGGATCGGAGAAGGACTCGGCCTCCATCACGTGGCACCAGTGGCAGGCCGAGTACCCGATGCTGAGGAGGATGGGACGGTCCTCCCGCCGGGCCTGCTCCAGGGCTTCGGGCCCCCACGGGTACCAGTCCACCGGGTTAGATGCATGCTGCCGGAGGTAGAGGCTCTCCTCCGCCGCCAAGCGGTTGGCCTGACCGGGAACGGAACGCTCCAGACCAGACATGGACCACCCTCCTCGCGCCGTTCGCTCCTCGGCAGTATAACCAGATCCCGGGCCCCGGGAGGGGCGGAACCCGTCCCGCTGGCGAGGAAGGCACCGTCAAGTGGCGAAGGCTCCAGAAGGGCGCCGACCAGGTAGGCGTCGCCGGGGGTGAGGCTCTTTGGAGGTCTGGTTGGGCCTGGATGAGGCGGGACGCGGCTCGGTCATCGGCCCCATGGTGGTGGCCGGGCTCTGGGTGCCGGCCGACCAGGCGGAGGTTCTGGCCGAGCTGGGGGCCCGGGACTCCAAGGCCCTCTCCCGGGAGGCGCGGGCCCAGGTCTTCGACCGCCTGAGGCAGGTGGCTCTCCACTGGGATGTGGTTCGGGTGCCCCCGGAGCAGATCGATGAGGAGAGCTTGACCCACCTGGAGCTGGAGGCTTTGGCGGCGTTGATCCGAGCCCGCCCCGCCGACCGCATCTTCCTCGACGTGCCCACCCCGCCCCGGGGCATCGGGCCCTTCCTCCAAGCCTTGGAGCGGCGGGTGGGCCGGCCCCTCCCCCTGGTGGGCGAGAACCGGGCCGACCAGACCTACCCTTTGGTGGGCGCGGCCAGCATCCTGGCCAAGGTGACCCGGGACCAGGAGCTGGAGGCCATCCGCGCCGTCTATGGGGACGTGGGCTGGGGCTATCCCGGGGAGCCCCAGGTACGGCGCTTCCTCACCAACTGGTACCGCCGGGAGGGCCGCTTCCCGCCCGTCGTCCGCCAGCGGTGGCGGACCGTCCAGGAGATCGCCGCGGCCCTGGACCAGGGCTCCCTCTTCCCCGAAGCCGATCCGCCTCACTCCAACCCCAAGCCCCGGGCGGCCAGCGCCGAGAGGTAGAAGAGCAGGGCCCCAGCCAGGGCCGCCGCTCCCCCGGAGAAGCCCCTTTCATGGTGGACGGCGGGCACCATCTCCGTCGCCCCGATGTAGATGAGGGCGCCCGCGGCCAGAGGCAGCAGGGCCGACTCCAGGGCCCAGGCAACCCGCTCCAAGACCAGGGTGACCCACGCGCCCACCAGGGTGGCCAGGGTCAAGAGCCCGCCGGACCAGGCGGCCAGGCGGGGCTGGCCCAGGGCCTGGCACCCCAGAGCGCCCAAGGTGAACCCTTCGGGGATCTTGTGGAGACTAATCGCCAGGACGAGAGGAAGCCCGCGGGCCAGACCGGCCCCCAACCCGCCCATGAGGGCCACGCCGTCAAAGAAGGCATGGGCTGAGAGGCCCAGCAGCGCGCCCCAGAACGAGGCCGAACCCCCCGGCGCGGGAGGCCCAGCGTGGGGCCACCCCCGGCTGGCCCCACCGGGGAGCACTCCTTCTGGGTGGGCCCGGGCCGGCAGCAGGCTTTCCACCCCGAGCAGGAGGAGGTAGCCGACCAGCACCAGGGGAAGCCACTGGGGGCCCTGCTCCTCCGCCACGTGGGGGATGAGATCGAGGAAGGCTGAGGCCAGGAGAAAGCCGCCCACCCCAGCCAGAAGGTGGGCCAGCGAGCCAGGCTTGAGCGGGGCGAGCCGGACGGCCAGCAGGCTGCCCAGCAGGGTGGCCAGGCTGGAGAGGACGACCAACACCCAAGCCGACCCGGTCCCGTGGATGGGAGCACCCCCTCAGCCTTGGTCTTCCGCCGCCTGAGCCAAGAGCTCGGCGACCACGCCCGCCAGGCGCTGCCTGGCCGGCGCCGCCGGGCCCATCCGGTAGAGGAGCTCACCGTCGACCACCCGCGGTTCCACCGGCCGGTCGAAGATGGCCGCCCCCTCCACCACCGACTCCACGCAGTAGGTGACCAACATGGGGAAACCGGGGGGCGCGTCGTCGGGGGCCAGGGCCCCGCCCAGAGGGACCAACACCAGCAGAACCTGCTCGGGAGCCAGACGGTAGATGGCGGCACCCGGCCGGCGGGACACCAGTTGGACGTCGCACAGGCACCGGTCGCTGGGCTTGCCGCACCGGCTGCAGTCCACGCTGCCCATGGGAACCACGCCCCTTGCCCACTCACCCTCACGGGTCAGCTCTTCATTCGTCATGCGTCCTACTTGCACCTGCCGAACCCCAGCCGGCGAGGAACGCGTCCACCAAGGGCTCGATCAGGTCCTGGGGTGAGAGGGCCCGCCCGGCCAGCTCCGACAGGCTGGCCACCCTTCCCTCATCCCAGGGGCCATGGGCCCCCACCTGGCGGTAGAAAGCGGCCACCTGGCGGAGCCGGGACCGCCCCTCCCCCCCGACCATCACCGTCGCATGGACCAGTACCGCGCCCCGGCGCTGGGCCTGGGCCGTGCCCGCCACCTTCCGCCCGCCCACCACCAGGTTGAAGCGCCCATCGCAGAAGCTCCCGGGGGCCCAACCCGGGCCGGCCTGGAGGCCCAAGGCCTGCTCCAAAGCCCGCACCAACCCAGCCAAGAGCCGCCGGTAACCCATCTCGGGAGCGGCCGGCACCTGGTCGCAGGGGTAGCAGAGGGTGACGCTCAGATCGTCGGGCCCGTGGGGCACGGCCGTCCCGCCCGAGGGACGGACCAGGACGGGCAGAGGCCCCATCTGGGCCAGGGCGTACCCGGCCTGTTCCAGGCGCCGGGCCTCCAGCCGGCCCAACACCAGGCTGGGCCCGCTGGTCCAAAGGCGCAGCACCGGCCCCAGGCGGCCCGCGGCCACGGCCCCCAGGAGGGCCTCCTCCCGGGCCACCTTCTCCCAGGGCGGGCCCGGGGAGGCATCGACCCACACGGTCCAGGATTGGTCCCGCCCCACCGCCGGAGGCTCACCCTTCCCTGGGGGTGGTCTCCTCGACGACCCAGCGGAGGTAGTCCGGGTTCCCCCCGACCACCGCCAGGGCCGACGTGGCCGGCACCTCATACCCGGAGAGCTCCCGGACCCGGGCCACCAGCCGGTCCAGGCAGGCCGCCTGGGTCTTCACCAGGAGGAGGACCTCCCCTTCCCGCTGCACCTCGCCCTCCCACCAGTAAAAGGAGGTGATCCCCTCCACCACGTTGACGCAGGCGGCCAGCCGCTCCTCCACCAGGGTGCGGGCCAGCTTCTCCCCCACCTCCCGGGTGGCGACGGTCACGTAGACGAGCCGCACGGTGGTATCCGGAGAAGGCCCGGCGGCCGCCTCACGGGGCTCTCCCATCATCCATCCCTCCCTGACGGGTGAAGACCCATGCTCGCCGCCATTCTACCCTGGCCCGCCCCGGTGGGAAAGCGGGCCCCCGCGTCCTTGCGGCCGGTCTCCACCAGGGTGAGGCGGGGTTCCAGAGGCTCCCAAGTTCGACCGCCGTCCCGGGTCTGGAAGAGGGCGGGCGCCCCCTCGGCTGCCTGGGGCACCCAGGCAAGACCGTCGCCGGCCTCGAGCCACATGAGCCGGGCCTCGTCGCCAAAGGGAAGGTCGTCGGCCAGGCGCTCCCAGCTCCGCCCGCCATCGGAGGTGCGGGAGAGGACGGCCGACCCCTCCCCCTGGGCCGGGGCCAGGAGCCACCCGTGCCGGGCATCCCGGAAGACCACCAAGGCCCCCGGCGCGGGAAGGGGCAGGGCCTGCCACCCCTCACCCCCGTCCTGGGTGACCAGCAGGTAACTCGCCTTGGGAGGAGCCAGGAACTGGTCGCAGGGCGGGCAGGCCACGTCCTCCTCTTCGTACAGATCGACCACCACCCACCCATGGCCCTCGTCGGTGAAGCGGGGCGGCCGGACATACCGGAAGGGCTGGGCGAGGGCCGGCGCGTCGGGCGGCCCGGGGATGGCCGCCTCGTGCCAGGTGCTCCCGCCGTCGCGGGTCTGGAGCAGGCTGCCCGTCCCGATCCATCCCTGGGCCGGGGTGAGGAAGACGAGCAGTTCCGGCCCGTAGGGGGTGCTGTAAGCGCCCCGGAAGGGGATCCCGCCTCCGGCATCGCCGGCCTGGGCAGGCAGCACCAGCTCCCAGCTCCGGCCGCCGTCGTCGGTGGCCCAGAGGAAGGGGACCACCCCGTGCATCCCTGGGTAGACCTGCCCGTAGAACCACCCGTGCTGATCGTCGAGGAAGGTGATCTGGAGGGGCCGGAACCCCTCGCCCCCGGTGGCCTCCCCCACCGGGATAGAGCCCCGGTCCTCCCAGGTTTGGCCCCCGTCCGCGGTGGCCACCAGATGGACGGTCCCCTGGCCGGCGCCGGCGGGGGTGAAGGCGACCCACGCCCGCTGGGGATCGAGCCCGGCCAGCCCCACCCACTCCGTCCCACCGGTGGCGATCCCAGAAGGGGTCACCGGCACCCAGCGGTCCGGCCCGCCCTCAGCCCGGAGGATCCGGTGGTCCGCATCCACCGCCCAGCCTTCGCTGGGGCTGAACATGGCCAGCCCCTGGAGGCGAAGGGGATCGACCAGCGGCGCGGTCTGCAGCTCAGGCGGGGCTGAACGGTTCTGCCAAAGCCCCATGGCGACGACGGCCAGCAAGAAGGCGAGGAGCACCCCCCGCCGGGCCCAGGATCCCATCCCATCCCCTCCTCTTCTGATGGGAAGCCTTCCCCGCCGCCGCCTTCGCCTCCCCCTTCCCCTCCTCCTGCGGGACCACGCGGCGGGCTGGGCCTGGGCTCTGGGGCCACGCTCCAGGGCGCCGATCGTCCCCTGAGTCTGAGCCGAGGTCGCCCCGGGCCCGGCAGCAGGATCCCGGCCGTCGATGTCGGATTATACTATATTCGGAGGTCTTTCCCGAGAAGTGCCGTTTGTCTGGTGCCCCGCAAGGGCCGGGAGGACGCCATGGCGACCAGGCAAGACTCCACAACCCAGGCCGCCCCGGCCGCTGGGCTGGCAGCCCAACTCCAAGCCGGTGACCAGCGGGCCCTGGCCCGAGCCCTCTCGTGGGTGGAGAACGACCACCCGCTGAAAGAGGCCCTCCTGGCCCGCTGCCCGCCGAGTCAGGGCACGGCCTACCGGGTGGGGATCACCGGTCCCCCCGGCGCCGGCAAGAGTACCCTCATCAACGGCCTGATCGCCCAAGGAAGGGCCCAGGGGTGGCGGGTGGCGGTGGTGGCCGTCGATCCCACCAGCCCCTTCACCGGTGGGGCCGTCCTGGGCGACCGGATCCGCATGGCCAGCCACACCCTCGATCCTGACGTCTTCATCCGGAGCATGGGCGCCCGGGGCGGCTCCGGCGGCCTGGCCGGCGCCGTCTGGGAGGTGCTCCAGCTGGTCGAGGCGGCCGGCTACCAGCTCCTCTTGGTGGAGACAGTGGGCACGGGCCAGTCCGAGTGGGCCGTCGCCCAAGTGGTGGACACCACCGTGCTGGTTCTCACCCCTGCCTCGGGTGACGGCATCCAGGCCATCAAGGCCGGCCTCATGGAGGTGGCCGATCTCTACCTTCTCAACAAGGCGGACCTCCCCGGCGCCCACCAGGCCCTGGCGGAGCTGCGGGCCAGCCTCCCGCCCGCCTCGCCCCAGAGCTGGCAGCCGCCGGTTCTCCCGGTGGTGGCCACCCAAGGAGAGGGGCTGGCGGACGTCTGGGAGGCGATCTTAGCCCACCGCCGGGCCTTGGAGGCGGGGGGCCAGGGGCAGGCGCGCCGGCTCGCCCGGGCCCGGCACCAGCTGGTGCATCAGGTGGAAGCCGAGCTCCACGCCCGCCTCGCCCAGTTCCTCCAGGCCCCCGAGGTGGAGACGGCCGTCCGGAAGGTGGTGGCCGGGACGGCCCTGCCCGGTGCGGAGGCCCGGCGGCTGGTGGAGCAGTTCCTGACCCAATCCGCGCCGGACAACGGGAGGTGAGGAACCGTGCAACCCGATCGTGAACCGCGGCCCGGCACCGCGGCAGCCCGACCGGCCGACCCCGGGGCAGAGGTGGAGGCGGCCCGCCGGGCGTACGAAGAGGCTCTGGCCCGCTACCGCGAGGCCTTGGCCCAGAGTCCCGAGCGGGAGGGGCTCTTCACCACCCTCTCCGGCCTCCCGGTGGAGCCCCTCTACACTCCCTCCCAGCCCGACCCCGACTACCTGGCCAAGCTGGGCTTTCCCGGGGAATACCCCTTTACCCGCGGAATCCACGCCACCATGTACCGGGGGCGGCTCTGGACCATCCGCCAGTTTGCTGGCTTCGGCACCGCCTCCGAGACCAACGCCCGCTTCAAGTACCTGCTGGAGCAGGGCCAGACGGGGCTCTCCGTCGCCTTCGACATGCCCACCCTCTTGGGGTACGATTCGGACCATCCCCGGTCCCTGGGAGAGGTGGGCCGGGAAGGGGTGGCCATCGACTCCCTGGAGGACATGGAGACCCTCTTCGAGGGCATCCCCTTGGACCAGGTCTCCACCTCCATGACCATCAATGGGCCGGCAGCCATCCTCTGGGCCATGTACCTGGTCACCGCGGAGAAGCAGGGGGTGCCCCTGGCTCGGTTACGGGGGACCATCCAGAACGACATCCTGAAGGAGTACATGGCCCAGAAAGAATGGATCTTCCCGCCCGAGCCCAGCGTCAAGCTGGTGGTGGACACCATCGAGTTCGGCAGCCAGCACGTGCCCCAGTGGAACCCCATCTCCATCAGCGGCTACCACATCCGGGAGGCGGGCTCCACCGCGGTCCAGGAGCTGGCCTTCACCCTGGCCAACGGGTTCCATTACGTGGAGGCCTGCCTCCAGCGGGGGCTGGCCATCGACCAGTTCGCCCCCCGGCTCTCCTTCTTCTTCAACAGCCACCTGGACTTCTTCGAGGAGATCGCCAAGTTCCGGGCGGCCCGCCGAATCTGGGCCCGGGCCATGCGGGAGCGTTATGGGGCCCAAGACCCCCGCTCCTGGCGGCTCCGTTTCCACACCCAGACGGCCGGCTGCTCCCTCACCGCCCAGCAGCCGGAGGTCAACCTGATCCGGACGGCCTACCAGGCCCTGGCCGCGGTCCTCGGGGGGACCCAGTCCCTCCACACCAACGCGCTGGATGAGGTCTACTGCCTCCCGACGGAGCACGCCGCCACGCTGGCCGTGCGGACCCAGCAGGTCCTGGCCTACGAGATCGGGGTGGTCAACTCGGCCGATCCCTTGGGGGGGTCCTACCTGGTGGAGGCCCTCACCGACCAGCTGGAGGCCGAGGCGGAGAAGTACTTCCGGCAGATCGAGGCCCTGGGCGGGGTGATCGCCGGGATCGAAAGCGGCTTCTTCCAGAAGGAGATCGCCGAGGCGGCCTACCGGTACCAGCGGGAGGTGGAGGCGGGCCGGCGGATCGTGGTGGGGGTGAACGCCTTCCGGCAGGAGGAGGACCGGCCGCCGGAGATCTTCCGCATCCGGCCGGAGGTGGAGGCGGACCAGATCGCCCGCCTCCGCCGGCTCCGGGCCCGGCGGGACCAGGGGGCGGTAACTGGAGCCTTGGCCCAGCTCCGCCAGGCGGCCCGAGGGGGCGCCAACTTGATGCCGTACCTGATGGAGGCCGCCCGGTGCTACGCCACCGTCGGCGAGATCGCCGACACCCTGCGGGAGGTGTACGGCGAGTACCAGGAGCGGGCGGTCATCTAGGAGTGGAGGCCATGACGCGCAGGATCCGAGTCCTCATCGCCAAGGTAGGCATGGACGGCCACGACCGGGGCGCTAAGGTGATCGCCCGAGCCCTGCGGGATGCGGGGATGGAGGTGATCTACTCCGGGCTCTTTCAGAGCCCCGAGTCCACGGCCCGGATGGCGGTCCAGGAGGATGTGGACCTGGTGGGGGTGAGCATCCTCTCCGGCGCCCACATGACCTTACTGCCCCCCATCCGCCAGGAGCTGGACCGGCTGGGAGGCGGCGAGATCCTCCTCGTTGCGGGCGGCACCATCCCCCCGGACGACGCCGCCGCCCTGAAAGCGCAGGGAGTGGCCGAGGTCTTCACCCCCGGCCACTCCCTGGAGGCCATCGTCCGCTGGATCGAGGCGCAGGTAGCGGCCGCCCGGGGGCAGGCCGCCTGGTGATCCCCGTCCCCGGGAGAACGTGCAAGGGGGGAGTCGGGTGGACTTCGAGCTGACCCCAGACCAGCGCGCCGTCCGCGACCTGGTGCGGGCCTTCGCCCGGGAAGAGGTGGCCCCCCACGCCACCGAAGCCGACCGGACGGGCCAGTTCCCCCAAGGGCTCCTGGCCCGCCTGGCTGAGCTGGACCTTTTCGCCCTCCCCTTTCCTCCCGAGTATGGCGGCCTGGGCGGGGATACCATCAGCTACGCCCTGGCCATCGAGGAGCTGGCCTGGGCCGATGCCTCCCTGGCCCTCACCTACGCGGCCCACTGCTCGTTGGGGGCGGGTTACCTCCACCTCTTCGGTAGCCCCGAGCAGAAGGCCCGCTGGCTGACGCCCGCGGCCCGGGGCGAGGCCCTGATCGCCTTCGCCCTCACCGAGCCCGGCGGCGGCTCCGACGCGGCCCACCCCCAGACCCGGGCGGAACGCCGGGACGAGGGGTGGCTCCTCAACGGATCCAAAGTCTTCATCACCAACGGGGCCCACGCCGCGGCCACGGTGATCATGGCGGCCACCCGGCCTGGGGGCGGCAAGGGGGGCGTCTCCGCCTTTCTGGTGCCGGCGGGCACGCCTGGTTTCACCGTCGGGCCCCAGTATGAGAAGCTGGGGCTGCGGAGCTCGGACACGGCGCCCCTGGCCTTGGAGGACGTGCTGGTGGGTCCCGAGGCGCTGGTGGGGGAAGAGGGCCGGGGGTACGAGCAAGCCCTGGCGGTGCTGGACGGGGGGCGGATCGGCATCGCCGCGCTGGCAGTGGGGATCGGGCAGGCGGCTTTGGACCGGGCCCTCGCCTACGCCCGGGAGAGGACCGCCTTCGGCCAGCCCTTGAGCCGCTTCCAGGCCATCCGGTTCAAGCTGGCCGACATGACCACCGAGCTGGAGCTGGCCCGGCTCGCCTACCTGAAAGCCGCCTGGCTCAAGGACCAGGGGCGCCCCTTCCGCAAGGAGGCGGCCATGGCCAAGCTCTTCGCCTCCGAGGCGGCCACCCGGGCCGCCAACGCGGCCATCCAGATCCACGGTGGGCTGGGCTACACCCGGGACGGCGTGGTGGAGCGGTACTGGCGGGATGCCCGGTTGATGGAGATCGGCGAGGGCACCTCTGAGATCCTCCGGCTGGTTATTGCCCGAGAGGTGGGCGCGGCAGGGGCGACTCCCCCACCGGACCCCGGGGCGGGGCTGCGGGCCGGGCCAGGGCCTTGACCACCGGCGGACCCACCAGCACCGCCCCCACCATGCGGAAAATCTGCATGGCCAGCACCAGGGCTGGCTGGCGGGCCACATCCAGCGCGACGGCGGTCATGGTCTCGATGGCGCCGGGGGTGGTGCCCAGGAGGGCCGTTTCCGGGCTCATCCCCGTCTCCGCGACCAGACCCAGCCCCAGAAGGAGCCCCACCCCGATCAAGCCCAAGGTGAGGCCCGCCGCCCAGAGGGCGGTCACCCCCGCCTGCCGCAGGGAGGCCCGGTCGAACTGGAGGCCCACCCAAAGCCCCAGGAAGACCAGGGCCCCGTCAGCGAGCCAGGTGGGCAGGGGCGCCTGGGGCAGTCCCGCCAACTTGGCGCCGGCCACGAGGACCATGGGAAACAGGAGCCGGCCCGCGGGCAGGGGGATCCGCGCCCCCAGGGCCAGGCCTCCCAGGAGGGCGCCGTAGGTGACCCCGTAGGGGAGGAGGCTCCTCCAACCGGTCAGGCCCGCCGGGCCCGCGGCCAGCTCCAGGGTGCCCGGGGCGGGCCAGGGGCCTCCCGACCCCAGGGCCTGGGCCAGGGCCACGAGGAACGAGGCACTGGACCCCACCAAGACCAGGCGGACGTACTGGACGGTGGCCACCACCCGGGGGTCGGCCCCCACTTCGGGGCTCATGGCCACCATGGCCGACGCCCCGCCGGGCACGAAGGCGAGCACCCCCGTGACCCGGCTCAGGCGGGCCACCCGGGCCAGGATCAAGCCGGCCAAGGTGCTCGCACCCAGGAGGGCCCCGGTGAAGAGGAAGAGGGCCGGCAGCATGCCCTGAAGCACGGGCAGCATCCCCGGCTCCACCGTCGCCCCCAGGCCCAGCCCCACGATGGCCTGGGCGCCCAGCTGAAAACCCCGGGGCACCTCCGGGGCCTTTCCCCAGACCAAGCCTACGATGAGGCCTGCCGCCAGGGCGCCCAGCATCCACCCCGCCGGCACGTCCAACCGGTCGAGAAGCCAGCCTCCCAGGACACCCGCTCCCAGAAGGAGCGCCCGAAGGAGCATTTGGGTGGCCACCGCCATCGCCATTCCTCCCGCCGGGTGAGAGTACGCCACCCCGGGGCTGGGGCCCTGCCAGCCCTCCGGGGCGCCGCCACCCCAAAAGCGGGCCGCCCGCGGTCTCCCGGTGGGGCCCGGGTCGGCAGGGGCCAGCGCGGCACCCGCGCGTGCTCCGGCGAAAAAAATTCGTTACCTGACGCGCGCGTTCTTCACGTTCTGTTTATCTTCGGTCAACAGGGACGAGTCGCATTACCGACGAATCTTTGAGTAGTCTGCGGGAGAAGCGGCGAGCAGAGAGACCGGAAGGGAGCGCGATCGAGTCATGTGGAGACCCCGTTCCTTCCTCCTGGCAGGGCTGATCCTGATCCTGGCCTCGCTCCAGCCGGCGTGGGGGCAGGCCCCGGTCCCGGTGATCTTCTGGCACGGCATGGGCGGCCACCTGGGCACCGTGGTCCAGGCGCTGGTCACCCAGTTCAACGAGAGCCAGTCCGCCTACCGGGTGGAGGCCATCTACAAAGGCTCCTACGACGAGGTGGTGACCGCCGCCATCGCCGCCTACCGGGCCCAGGATCCCCCCCATCTGGTCCAGGTCTACGAGGTTGGCACCCAAACCATGCTCATGTCCGGCGCCATCTACCCCGTCTACCAACTCATGAGCGACCACGGCTACCAGGTGGACTGGGAAAGCTTCGTCGCGCCGGTCCTGAGCTACTACTCCAAGGACGGAAACCTGTACTCCATGCCCTTCAACTCCTCCACCCCCATCCTCTACTACAACAAGGACGCCTTCGCTCAGGCGGGCCTGGATCCGGAGCAGCCGCCGGCCACCTGGGATGAGGTGGAGGCCTTCAGCCGGCAGATCATGGAGCGGGACGCCGCCTCCTGCGGCTTCACCATCCAGTGGCCCTCCTGGACCATGATCGAGAACATGCGGGCCTGGCACGGGCTGCCCATCGCCACCCAGGAGAACGGCTTTGCCGGCCTCGATGTGGAGCTTCTGATCAACGACGAGTTCGGCCGGATGCACGTGGGGAAGCTGGCCGAGTGGGCCAAGAGTGGCATCTTCCAGTACGGCGGCCGGGGCGGCAGCTCCGATCCCCTTTTCCTCAACGGCCAGTGCGCCATCTTCATCGCCTCGTCGGCCGCCATGGGGACCATCCGCCAGGCGGCCTCCTTCAACTGGGCGACGGCCATGCTCCCCCACTGGGGCGAGCCCTATGAAAAGGTGAACTCCATCATCGGCGGCGCGAGCCTCTGGGTCCTCATGGGTGCGCGGAACCCGGACGCGTACGCGGGCGTGGCCGCCTTCCTCCACTTCCTCACCCAGCCGGAGCAGCAGGCCTTCTGGCACAAGGAGACGGGCTACATCGCCATCAGCAACCCGGCCAACGAGCTCTTGGAACGGGAGGGCCATTTCGAGGCCAACCCCGACCAGCGGACGGCCTGGGCCCAGCTGACCTACTCGCCCCCCACCCCCCACACCCGGGGGCTCCGCTTGGGCAACTTCATCCAGATTCGGGACGTCATCGAGGAGGAGCTGGAGAACATCTTCGCCGGCACCAAGACCGCGGAGCAGGGTCTGGACGACGCGGTCGCCCGGGCCAACCGGCTCCTCCGGGACTTCGCCGACCTCTACCGCTAGGGCTTGGACCATCCCACCAGGGCCGGTCACGGCCGGGGCGGCCTGAACCATCCAGGCCGCCCCACCGGCCCCGGAAGCGAGGAGGGCCTCCATGGTTCACCGACCCGTCTTCCGGAACCGCCTCCTGCCCTACCTCTTGGTGCTGCCCCAGGTGGCCATCTCCGTCATCTTCTTCTTCTGGCCGGCGGCGGCCTCGCTCCGCTACGCGGTGATGCGGGCCTCCCCCTTCGGCGACCGCCTCTTCTACGTGGGCCTGGCCAACTTCGAGCGGCTTTTCACCTCGGCCCAGTACCACCGGAGCCTGGTCACCACCCTCGTCTTCTCGTTGGGGGTGACGGTGCTGGGGATGCTCATCGCTCTCGGCCTGGCCGTCCTGGCCAACCAGAAGATCCGTGGCCTCCCCGCATACCGGACGGCGCTCCTGTGGCCTTACGGCATTGCGCCGGTGGTGGCCGGCATCATCTGGCTCTTTTTGGCCCACCCCGCCTACGGCGTGCTCACCTATTACCTGCGGGCGGCCACCGGCCTCTCCTTCAACTGGCTGGTGGACGGCCGGATCGCGCTGGGCCTGGTCATCGTCGCCTCCGTCTGGGCCCGGCTGGGGTACAACATCGCCTTCTTTCTGGCGGGCCTCCAGCAGATCCCCCAGACCCTCCTGGAGGCGGCCACCGTCGACGGCGCGTCGGCCCTGCAACGCTTCTGGCACGTCACCCGGCCGCTCCTTTCGCCCATCACCCTCTTTCTGCTGGTGACCAACACCACGTTCTCCCTCTTCGAAACCTTCGGCGTCATCGACGCCATCACCCGGGGAGGGCCCGGCGGGGCGACGGAGACCCTGGTCTACAAGGCGTACAAGGACGGCTTCATCGCCCTGGACGTGGGCTCCTCGGGCGCCCAATCGGTGGTCCTCATGGTGCTGGCCATCATCCTCACCGCGCTCCAGTTCCGCTTCGGCGAGAGGAGGGTCACCTACTGATGAGCGTCTTCCCCCGAGCTGCCACCCGGCCCATGATCCAACCCCGGGCGGCCCGGGCCCGGCTGAAGCAGAGGCTGGGGCGTCTGGCCGCCCACCTCCTCCTCCTGGTCTCTATTGGGATCATCGCCTTCCCGGTCTACTACGTCTTCGTCCTCTCCACCCAGAGCATGGAGGAGGTGGTGGTCCGGCCCACCATCCTCCGCCCCTCCACCCACCTGGTGGCCAACTACATCACCGCGTGGAGCCAGGCGGGCATGGGCCGGAAGCTCTTGAACAGCCTGGTCGTGGCCATCACCGTGGCGGTGGGCAAGATCGTCATCTCGCTGCTGTCGGCCTTCGCCATCGTCTACTTCCGGTTCGCCTTGCGGAAGGTGGTCTTCTGGCTGATCTTCATCACCCTCATGCTCCCCGTGGAGGTCCGGATCGTTGCCACCTACCAGGTGGTGAGCGACCTGGGCTGGCTCAACTCCTACGTGGGCCTCACCGTGCCCCTAATGGCCTCGGCCACCGCCACCTTCCTCTTCCGGCAGTTCCTCCAGACGGTGCCGGGCGAGCTCGCCGAAGCGGCCCAGCTGGACGGGGCGGGCCCCATGCGGTTCCTCTGGTCCATCCTCTTGCCCCTGTCCTGGACCAACATCGCCGCGCTCTTTGTCGTCCTCTTCGTCTACGGCTGGAACCAGTACCTGTGGCCCTTGATGATCACCCACACCGAGGAGATGCAGGTGGCCGTCATCGGCATCAAGCAGCTGGTCAACCCGGAGCTGCCCCAGTGGAACATCACCATGGCCGCGGCCATGATGACCCTCCTGCCCCCGGTCCTGGTCATCCTGGTGATGCAGCGGTGGTTTGTGAAGGGGTTGATCGAAAGCGAGAAGTAGCTGGCTGGGAGGAGCCCCGGTCCCGGAAGGCCGGAGGTGGGACGGGGCGGGGAAAGCCTGTCGCTTTCCGACCGGCAGGCCCGAAGCCGCTCCCGGGCCCGCCGGACGGAGGAGCTCAACGGCGGACGGACGCCGGACAAGCGCCCGACAGCCTGAAGCACGCCTAGAAGGGCTTGATGTCCTTCTTGACCTCCTGCACCTCTTGGACCGCCTCGTCGATCTCCTTGCGGACACCCTCGGTCTGCTTGCGGAAGCCGGCAATGGCCTCGCCGGCAGCCTTGGCCAGCTCCGGCAGCTTCCCCGGCCCGAAGATGATCAGGACCAGGACCAAGATGATGACCAGTTCCATGGGCCCGACCCGCATCTCTGCCACCTCCCCCTAGGGCACCATCACCCTTTCCATGCTATCACGCCCGGCCCTTTTGCGCCATGTCGGTGAACCTTGGCCCGGGTGAGGGCTCACCCCTTCCCTTCCAGGGGTTCCGCCCGCCTCACGGCGGCCTTCGGCGGACCGTTGAACGATGCCCACCAATGAACGGCTCGCCAGGAGAAAGGTGGCTCCCCCGCGCCCCGCCTCAGGCGGCATGGCCTTCTCCGCGCCCGGACATCATGGAGGCGGAAGGAGGCGACGCGCATGCCCTTGCGAGTCGGCATCATCGGCACGGGCATGGCCTTTGAGCGGCTGCACCTGCCCGCCTACCAGGAGCTGCAGGACCGCTACCAGATCTATGCCTTGTGCGACACCGACCGGGAGCGGGTTCACATGTGGGCCCAGCGCCTGCAGATCCCGCCGGATCGGGTCTACACTGACTTTCGCGCCATGGTCCGGCGGGGGGATCTGGACGTGGTGGACATCATGGTCCCCATCCCCGACAACCTGCCCGTGACCCAGGCGGTGGCGGCCAGCGCCCCGCCCTCCCTCAAGGGGATCATCTGCGAGAAGCCCCTGGCGGCCAACCGGGAGCAGGCGGAGATCGCCCGGGAGCTCCCCCGCCGCTACCAGATCCCCATCCTGATCGCGGAGCAGTACCGCTACAACGAGGAGATCGACTGGATCCGGGATTGGATCTGGCAGGGCCGGATCGGCCGGGTCTGGTACTTCATGCAGCACCGGGTGGTCAACTTCCCCGCGGAGATGCGGGAGAACACCTTTGCCGCCCGGGAGTGGCGCCAGCACCCCAACTTCCCCGGCGGCATCATCACCGACATCGCCGTCCACGACCTGGCCGCGCTCCGCCACATCTTCGGCGCCATCGAGCGGGTCCAGGCCTTGGGCAACCCCATCGAGGCCGACTTTGCGCCCTACGGCGTCCTCCAAGCCAACATCCTCTTCAAGAGCGGCTTTATCGGCCACTACACCTTCTCCTGCCTGGGGCTGGAGTACCAGCGGCCGCTGGTGGGCTTGCGGATTTTCGGCGAGCACGGCCAGATCTACCTGGAAGAGCGGGATGCGGGCGTGGTCAACATCTTTTTCCCCGACGGCTCGTCCCAGCAGATCCCGTACCGGCCCCAGCGGGGCTTCTCCCGGGAACTCCTCAACTTCCACCAAGCCTTGAGCGGCGAGGAGGCCATCTCGGTGCCGCCCGAGATGGAGTTCGGCGACCTCATGACCGTGCTGGCTATGATCGAGTCGGCCCAGGCCCGGGGCAAGCCCGTTGCCGTCGACCGGGAGGCCGCCTACGTCCTCGGTTGAAAAGCTCAGACCAACACCCGGCGCCCGAGCTGGTCCCCCCGGCTCGGGCGCGCCGCCAGGAGATCCCCCCACCCGCAGACGGCCGTTGGATCCCGAAGCGCCTCACAAGAGGGCCCGACCAACCGGTGGGCGGCCCCCCATCTTGACCAGGATGATATCATTCCTGTATCATTCCCATAGCAATCCTCTCGCGAACCACACTCTCTGACCACATGAGGGGAGCGAGCACCATGATTCGCGAAACGGAGTTGAAGGCGTTTCCCGGCCTTCCTGCCCTGCTCCTTCTGCTCGCCCTGTCGGCCGGCAGCATCTTCCTGCTGGTCCAGGGCATTGCCGACGAATCGGTCCGCATCATCGTCCTCGCCTCGATTCTGATCGTCCTGGTGGCCATCGGCTGGAATGGCCTCTTCACCGTGAGCCCCAACGAGGCGCGGGTCGTCCAGCTTTTCGGCACTTACAAGGGAACGGTCCGGAAGCCGGGGCTTTGGTATGTCAACCCCCTGACCACCCGGACCAAGGTCTCCACCCGGGTGCGGAACTTCGAAACGGACAAGTTGAAGGTGAACGACAAGGATTCCAACCCGATCGAGATCGCTGCGGTCGTCGTCTGGAGGGTGGTGGACACCGCCGAGGCCCTTTTCGAAGTGGACAAGTACACCGAGTACGTGGAGGTGCAGAGCGAGGCGGCCCTCCGGGCCCTGGCGACCAAGTACCCCTACGACGCGCCCCATGAGCACACCCTCTCCCTGGCCGCCAACGCCGCCCAGATTTCCGAAGAGCTGACCGTCGCGGTCCAGGAGCGGCTGGCCAAGGCCGGGGTGGAAGTGATCGAATCCCGCATCAGCCACCTGGCCTACGCCCCCGAGATCGCCAGCGCCATGCTCCAGCGGCAGCAGGCCAACGCCATCATCGCCGCCCGGCAGAAGATCGTCGAGGGGGCTGTCGGCATGGTGGAGATGGCCCTCGAGGATCTGGCCAAGCGGAACGTGATTGAGCTGGATGATGAGCGGAAGGCCCAGATGGTCAGCAACCTCCTGGTCGTCCTCTGCGCCGACCGGAGTCCCCAGCCCATTGTCAACGCTGGGTCACTCTACTGACCTGAGGAGAGAGCGTTGGCCCAGAAGAAGGCCTTCCTGCTCCGGCTGGATCCCAAGGTGTACGCAGCCCTGCGGAAGTGGGCGGCCGACGAGCTGCGGAGCATGAACGGGCAGATCGAGTTCCTGCTCCGCCGGGCCCTGATCGAGGCGGGGCGACTGGAGCGGGCGGACCAAGCAGAGGACCAATCCGAAGACCCCGAGGCCGGCTAGCATGAGAGCCTGGCCTCGAGGCCGGGGAGACTCGGGGAGAGGCACCCCTGGGTGCCTCTCCTTTCTCTGGGAGGGGCTGGTGCAGCCGCGGCGAAGACCACCTCGCCGGCCCGGCCAGCCCTCCCGCTTCTCGGCGGGGAGAGACGACGGCCGCGGGCCACAAGGAGGAGCTATGGACGGAAGCGACCGGACCACCACCGAGGCCAACCCCTTCACGGCGACCATCCTGGCCCAGCTGAGCCAGGAGCTGAACCTCGCCCCGGGTCACGTGGAGCGGGTGGTCGCCCTTCTCGATGAGGGGAACACCATCCCCTTCCTCGCCCGCTACCGGAAGGAGCAGACGGGCGGGCTGGACGAGGAGGCCCTGCGGACCCTCCAGGACCGGCTCGGCTACCTCCGGAACCTGGCCGAGCGGAAGGCGGAGGTCCTGCGGCTCATCGACGAGCAAGGCGCCCTCACCCCTGAGCTCCGGCAGGCCGTGGAAGAGGCCACCACCCTCCAGCGGGTGGAGGATCTCTACCGGCCGTTCCGGCCCAAGCGGCGCACCCGGGCCTCGGTGGCCCGGGAGCGGGGCCTCCAGCCCCTGGCCGACTGGCTCCTCAGCCGGCCGGCCACCGGCGCGCCCGAGGAAGAAGCAGCCCGGTTTGTCGACGCGGCGCGGGGCGTCGAGGGGGTGGAGGACGCCCTGGCTGGCGCCCGGGACATCATCGCCGAGCAGATGGCCGACGATCCCGAGGTGCGCCAGTGGGTCCGCCAGTGGACCCTGGAGCGGGGCACCCTGGTGAGCGAGGCGACGGATCCCCAGGCCCGCACCCCCTACGAGCAGTACTACGACTTCCGGGAGGCGGTGGCCCAGATCCGGCCCCACCGGGTGCTGGCCATCAACCGGGGCGAGCGGGAGAAGGCCCTGCGGGTCCGGATCGAGCTGCCCACCGAGCCGGTGCTCGCCTACCTGGAGGGCTGGCTCCGGCGGCAGGGGGCCCGGCGGAGCCCGGCCGATCCCCACCTGGCCTTGGCCGCCCAGGACGGCTACCAGCGGCTGCTGGCGCCGGCGGTGGAGCGGGATGTGCGGGCCCATCTGACCGAGAAGGCCCAAGCCCAGGCGATCCGGGTTTTCGCCGCCAACCTGAAGGCGTTGCTCCTCACCCCGCCCATCCGGGGCCGGCGGGTGATGGGCATCGACCCCGCCTACCGGACGGGCTGCAAGATCGCGGTGGTGGACGAGACGGGGAAGCTCTTGGAGGTGGCCGTCGTCTACCCCACCCCGCCCCAGAACCGGGTGGCGGAGGCGGAGCGACAGCTTCTGGCCATGATCGACCGCCACCAGGTGGACCTCATCGCCATCGGCAACGGCACCGCCTCCCGGGAGACGGAGCGCTTCGTCGCCGGACTCATCCCCAAGGCGAGCCGGCCCCTCGCCTACGTGGTGGTCAACGAGGCGGGCGCGTCGGTCTACTCGGCCTCCAAGCTGGCCCGGGAAGAGTTCCCCCACCTGGACGTTTCCGAGCGGAGCGCCGTTTCCATCGCCCGGCGGCTCCAAGACCCCCTCGCGGAGCTGGTGAAGATCGAGCCCAAAGCCCTGGGCGTGGGCCAGTACCAGCACGACGTGCCGGAGAAGGAGTTGGCCCAGGCCCTCCACGGCGTGGTGGAGTCGGCGGTGAACACGGTGGGGGTCGATCTGAACACCGCCTCCGTCCCGCTCCTCTCGTACGTGGCGGGCATCACCGCCACCGTCGCGGCCAACATCGTCCGCCACCGGGAGGCCAACGGACCTTTCCCCAACCGGCAAGCCCTTCTGGACGTGCCCCGGTTGGGCCCCAAGACCTTTGAGCAGTGCGCCGGTTTTCTCCGGGTGCCCGAAAGCGCCAACCCGCTGGACAACACGCCCATCCACCCCGAGTCCTACGGGGTGGCCGAACGCCTCCTCCAGGACCTGGGCTTCGGGCTGGAAGATGTGGCCGGGCCCCGGCGGCAGGAGCTCCAGGCCGCGCTGCGGGCTTTGGATGTGGCCGCCTGGGCCCAGCGCCTCGGTGTGGGCGAGCCCACCCTGGCCGACATCGTCGAGGCCCTCCAGCGCCCCGGCCGGGATCCCCGGGAGGACCTGCCACCGCCCATCCTCAGAACCGATGTCCTCACCCTGGAGGACCTGAAGCCCGGCATGGTCCTCTCGGGCACGGTGCGGAATGTGGTCGACTTTGGCGCCTTCGTGGACATCGGCGTCCAGCAGGACGGGCTGGTCCACATCTCGGAGCTCTCCGACCAGTACATCCGCCACCCCTTGGACGCGGTGAGCGTGGGGGACATCGTCCAGGTCCGGGTTCTGGCCGTCGATCCCGAGCGGGGCCGGATCAGCCTCTCCATGAGGCAGGCCCAGAGCTAACCAGCCCGAGGGAGGCACCGCCGGCCCAAGAGGTCCTCGACGGCTAGAACGAGCAGGAGAGCCCGCACCCGAGGATGAGCCCGCTCAGGTCGACGGCGTCCGTCCGGTACCCTTGGGGCCAGTCGTCTGGGTGACCGGGGACGGCCATCGGCCCACGGAGCCCCCGGGCCGCGGGCGTTTGAGGGGCCCTCCAGGGCGATCTTCGTCCTGCCTTTCGGGACACGGGCCGGCCAAATCCTGCCTCGTCTGCCGGAAAAACCCACCAATACCGAGCTCCCTCGCTCCAGACCGGCCAGAGGCCCTTATACGATTTTCGTCGGAAACCTGGGATGTTGATTCTTCTTCAACAGGAGGGAAGTGCCCTTAGCCGGCGAATCGTATGCCCTAAATCGTAACAGGGCTGGGTCTTATCACCGCGCTCTTCGGACCTTTTCGCGGCTCCCCTGCCCTCGGGGCGCACCGGAACCCCCACCGGTCACCAATCATGGCAAGGAGGCGACAGCTTGATGCGGCGATCCGTTTGGATCGGGGCCCTCGCGGCGCTGGTCATGGTCCTCGCTTTCGGCCCCGCTTCCGCGTCGGCCCAAACCCTGATCTACGCCCAAAGCGGCCTGCCGGTCACTCTGGACTCGGCCGCCGCGCAGGACGGCAACTCCCTGCGGCCCGCCTACCAGATCACCGAGACTTTGGTGGGCTTTGAGCCGGGTACCACCAACCTGGCGCCCGCTCTGGCGGTCCGCTGGGAAGCCAACGACACCTCGACCGTCTGGACCTTCTACCTGCGGGAGGGGGTCCGCTTCCACGACGGCACGCCCTTCAACGCGGAGGCGGTCAAGTTCAACTTTGACCGCTGGAACGATCCCGACCACCCCTACCGGGGTGAGGGCAAGCACTTCGCCGGCTTTGAGTACGTCTTCGGCGGCTTCAAGGGGAACAACGTCCTGAAGGAGATTGAGGTGGTCGACGAGTACACCGTTCGGTTCCACCTGACCGACTCCGTCGGCTTCTTCCCCGCCATGGTGGCCGCCATCTACCTGCAGATCCAGAGCCCCACGGCCGTCATGGCCGACCCCGACCGGTACGGCACCCCGGAGGTGGGCTCCGTCGGCACCGGCCCCTTCAAGTTCGAGGAGTGGGTGATCGGCGACCGGGTGGTCCTCCGCCGGAATGACGACTACTGGGGCGAGAAGGCCAAGGTGGAGCAGGTCGTCTTCCGGGGGATCCCCGAGCCCACTTCCCGGCTGGCGGAGCTGCGGGCGGGCGCGGCCCACATCGCCGTCGAGCTCTCGCCCGAGGATTACCCGGTCATCCAGCGGGATCCCAACCTGACCCCGGTCCTCCAGGACGGCCTCAACATCGGCTACGTGGCCATCCACCAGGGGCACAAGCCGCTCGATGACCCGCGGGTGCGCCGGGCCATCGCCATGGCCATCGACAAGGAGGCCATCGTTGAGGCCTTCTACGCGGGTCTGGGCTCGCCGGCGGACCAGCACGTGCCGCCCGCCATGTGGGGCCGGTCGGAGAAGATCACCGACATCCCCTACGATCCCGAGGGCGCCCGGCGGCTCCTGGCCGAGGCTGGTTACCCCAACGGCTTCGAGACGGAGTTCTGGTACATGCCCGTCTCCCGGCCCTACTTCCCAGCGCCCCAGCCCATTGCCGAGGCCATTGCCAGCTACCTGGCCGATGTGGGCATCCGGGTCCGTCTCCAGACCGAGGATTGGGGCACCTACCTCTCCGACTACCTGGAGGGCAAGTTCCCCATGTACATGCTGGGCTGGAGCCCGGACTATCCTGACCCGGACAACTACCTCTTCACCTTCTTCGGGCCCCGGGCTCCCGACGCCCTCGGCTGGAACGATCCGGTGACCCAGGATCTCCTCATTCGGGCGCGGACGGCCCCCGACGTGGCCGAGCGGGCCGCCCTGTACGCCCAGGTCCAGGAGCGGGTCCACGAGACGGTGGCCCAGATCCCCTTCGCCCACAACAACCCGTTGCACGCCACCCGCAGGGGCGTGGAAGGCTGGCTGCCCAGCCCGCTGGGCGCCTCGGAGCCTCTCCAGCTGGTCTCGGTCCCCTGAGGGCTGGCCCGGTGAACCTGGAGGGGGCGCCAGGGACGGCGCCCCCTCCCCTTCGATCTCCACGGTGGGAGCGAGAGCGTCGTGTCCGCATTCATCCTGCGTCGTCTCATCGGCCTCATCCCCGTCCTGCTGGGCATGAGCCTCCTCGTCTTCACCCTGGTCCGCCTCATCCCCGGGGACCCGGCCATCCTCATGCTGGGCGAGCGGGCCACTCCGGCGGCCATCGAGCGGCTCCAGGCTCAGCTCAACCTGGACAAACCCCTCTTCCTCAACCTGGCCGCCTTCCAGCACTCCGGGCGCGTGGGCGATCTGGTGGACAGCCAGTTCTTTGCCTTTCTAGGCAGCATCCTGCGGGGCGATCTGGGCCAGTCCATCTTCACCCGGGTGGATGTGGCCACCGAGCTGGCCGCCCGCTTCCCCGCCACCTTCGAGCTGGCCGTGGGGGGCATCCTGGTGGCGCTTCTCATCGGGGTGCCCGCCGGTGTGGTGGCCGCCATGCGGAAGAACTCCCTGGCCGACGTCGTGGTCACCAGCGCCTCCCTCTTCGGGGTCGCCATGCCCATCTTCTGGCTGGGGATGCTCCTGATCTACATTTTTGCCGTCCACCTAGGCTGGCTCCCCCCGTCGGGCCGGTTGAGCCCTGGGGTGTCGGTTCCCCGGATCACGGGTTTCTTGATCCTTGACAGCCTCCTGCAGGGCCAGTGGGCGGCCGCCTGGGATGCCATCCGGCACCTGATCCTCCCCGCCCTCGCCTTGGGGACCATCCCCACGGCCACCGTGGCCCGCATGACCCGGGGGGCCATGTTGGAGGTGCTGGGCCAGGACTACGTCCGCACCGCCCGGGCCAAAGGGCTTTCGACCCTGCGGGTCACCTGGCGTCACGCCCTGAAGAACGCCATGCTGCCCATCATCACCGTGGTGGGACTCTCCTTTGGGAGCCTTCTCACCGGCGCCATCCTCACCGAGACCATCTTCAACTGGCCCGGGATGGGCAAGTGGATCTACGACGCCATCGGGGCCCGGGACTACCCCATCGTCCAGGGCGGCACCCTCTTCATCGCCGCCATCTACGTTGTGATCAACACGCTGGTGGATGTCTCCTACGCCTTCTTTGATCCCCGGATCCGGTACGGTTGAGGACGTTCGAACGGTTCCGGGTGTGAGGAGTGGAGGGGAAGGGTATGGCTGTCAACGATCACGCGCTCGAAGGCGTTCAACCCCAGCCGGTCGCCGGGCACCTCCCCAAGAGCCGGAGCCCCTGGGCCCAGGCCTGGCGCCGCTTCCGCCGGTCCCGGTCGGGCATGGTGGGCTTGGCCATGGTTGGCTTCCTGGTGGTGATGAGCCTCCTCGCGCCCATCATCGCCCCCTACGATCCGTCCACCGACCGGAACCTGCGGGCCCGCCTCAACCCGCCCTCCTGGGAGCACCCCATGGGGACCGACGAGCTGGGCCGGGACATCCTCAACCGGGTCTGGCACGGCACGGGGATCAGCCTGCGGGTGGGCCTCCTGGCCGTCTCCATCGGGCTGGTGATAGGCTCCTTCTTGGGCCTTCTGGCAGGCTACCTGGGCCGCTGGGTGGACACGATGATCGGGTGGCTGACCGACATCCTCCTCGCTTTCCCTTCGGTGCTGCTCGCCATCTTCATCGTGGCCGCGATGGGGCCCGGCATCTTCAACACCATCATCGCCGTCGGTGTGGTCCAGATCCCCATCTACACCCGCCTCACCCGGAGCATGGTCCTCAGCCTGCGGGAGCAGGAGTGGGTGCTGGCCACCCAAGCCCTGGGAGCGGGCCACCTCCGGACCCTCTTCCGCCACATCCTGCCCAACGGGCTCACCCCGGTCATCGTCCAGGCGACCCTCTCCCTCGGCACGGCCATCCTCGATGCGGCCGCGCTGGGCTTCCTCGGCCTGGGCGCCCAGCCTCCCGCGCCCGAGTGGGGCTTGATGATCGCCCGGGGGTTCGCCTACTTCGCCGTCGCGCCCTGGATCAGCCTCTTCCCCGGGCTGGCCATCATCTTTGCGGTGGTCGCCTTCAACCTGCTTGGGGACGGCCTGCGGGACGCCCTGGATCCCCGGGCCAACCGCTAGCGGGCGCCGCGCCCGCCGGGGCGCCGCGGCCGGCGCCGGCTCACCGGGTGGGCGGCCTAAGCCACGCCTCCCGGACGGTGACGGTGGCCAGGTACTCCCGGTCCACCTCCACCCCAAGCCCCGGCCCCTTGGGGACGGGAATGGTCCCATCGGGTCGCAGGCGGGCCGGCGGGCGGACCAGGTCCCGGGCGAAGTAGCGGTCGCTGGCCGACGTATCGCCCGGGAGGGTCACCCCCGGCAGGGCGGCCAGGATGAGGTTCAGGGCGCGCCCCACCCCCGACTCGAGCATGCCGCCGATCCACAGGTCCAGCCCCGCCTCCCGGCAGAGCGCCTCGATCTCCAGCGCGGCCGCCGGCCCGCCCACCCTCCCCGGCTTCAGGTTGACCACCCGGCAGGCTCCCAGGGCGGCCGCCCGCCGCACCGCCCGGGGATGGGGCAGGGACTCGTCGAGGCAGATGGGGGTCCGCAAGGTAGCCTGGAGCCGGGCGTAGGCCTCCAGATCGGCCTCGCCCAGGGGCTCTTCGATCATGAGCAGGTCGAAGGCGTCCATGGCCTGGAGCCGAGGGAGATCCTCCCAGGTGTAGGCGCCGTTGGCGTCCACCATGAGGGGAATGGGCCCATACCGGTTCCGGAGGGCCTCCAACACCACCAGATCCCGCCCGGGCACCACCTTCACCTTCACCCGGCGGTAGCCTTGCTCCAGGAACCGGTCCACCTGGCGGAAGAGCTCGTCCAGGCTGGGGGCCAGGCCCAGGCTCACCCCCGCCGGCACCGCCTCCCGGTTGGCACCCCAGACTTCGGCCAAGGCCTGGCCGCGCACCCGGGCCTCCAGGTCCCAGAGGGCGGTTTCCAGGGCCGCTTTGGCCATGGGGTGGCCTTTCACCCGCTGGAAGGCGTCGGGCAGGTTCGGCGGGTTCACCTCACCCTGGAGGACCGCCGGGGCCAAGAAGTCGTGGAGGATATGCCAGGCGGTCTCCACCGTCTCCGAGGTGTAGAAGGGGGTCTCCAGGGCCACGCACTCCCCCCACCCTGCCTGGCCCCCGGCCCGGGCCTCCACCAGCACGAACCGCTTCCGGGCCGCCTGCACCGCCGCCCCTTCAAAGGGGGCCAAAAGGGGCAGGACCACCTCCCGCAAGACGACGGCCTCGAGGCGCACCAGCCCACCTCCTGCTCATCCCCTACGTAAGCCGGGGTCTCTCCACCGGTTCCTGGCCACTCTTCCACGCCCGCCCCCTCTTTCCTCATCAAAGGCGAGGCCGCCCGCTGCGAAGGTCTTCTCGCCTGCGGCCATGCCGAAGATTCCGCCATTCTCGAGGGGAAAGGGTTGGCAGCAGGAGAGATCCGACCCAACTCGAAGCCATTTGCCAATTCCCCACTCAACTCGACACCACACGCCGCCGAAATGAAGACCGGCTGGCCCCGTCTGGGGCGGAACACCCCTGAGTGTTGGAAGAAAGGGTGGAGACCATGATCGACCGATCCCGGTCCCGTCGTGGGGCCAACGCCCTACGTTCCCGAGCCCTAGGGCTGGCAAGGCTGTTCATGGGGCTCATGCTGACCTTGGTCCTGGCCGCCCCAGCGTGGGCCGACAGCTTGCTCTCCCCGCCGCCGCCCAGCGCCCGGGCGTACGGGATGGGTGGGGCCTTCGTCGCGGTGGTCGACGACGCGTCGGCCCTGTACTGGAACCCGGCCGCGCTGGGCCTGAAGCGTTTCCAGCTTTACGGCTCCCTGGTGGGTCAGAACCTGAACCAGCTCTCGGACCTCCGGGAGCTCGCGGAGGCTTTGGATGATCAGGATTTTGAGAGGCTTGAGGAGCTAGCGGAGAAGAGGATCCAGATCCCCGTGAGCGCGTTGGCTGCGGTCAGTCTGGGGCCGGTGGCCTTGGGCTACGGGGTCCAGGGAACGGGTGGTGCCTGGATCGACGCGGACGACACGGAAGCGATCGCCGAATACAAGCTGCTCACGCCCATCCAAGCCGGCATCGGCTTTCCCGTGGTCTCTCTCCCGCCCTTGGGTGAGCTGCGGCTGGGGGCGACGGCCTCGTACGTGAGCGGCACCTACGCAAAGTGGACCACAGACGACGACGACAGTGTTGAAGGCTCCGCCCAAGGCTTCGCCCTGCGCCTGG
>NZ_VSCV01000089.1:0-1563 GCF_047459355.1 Limnochorda sp.
GTGCCGGAAAGTCGGTCTTTGTCGGGGCGCGTTCACTGTCGGTCTTTGTCAGGGCGCGTTCGCTTTCGGTCTTTGTCAGGGCGCGCCACGTGCTTGACCAGCTAGCTAACTGGTCGTATAATCACATCGAGAGGTGGTAGACGCATGGCGAGGACATATCACGGGAGTTTACCAGCCGAGCGGCGCTGTCTTGCCATTCCCATCAGCCTGCCGGGCACCATGCTCGCGGAACTGGACTTCTGCGTCGCGGCAAGTGGCCTCAAAAGCCGCGCTGAATTCACACGCCGCGCCTATGGCCTAGCAGCGCGCGAGCTTGTGAGGCAGGGCATCGTCGCCAAAGAAGACGTGCCCGAACTTCTAAGCGTTCCCAAGCTCCAGATAGGAGGATAAGCCGTGTCCGACGGACCCAGAGATGCCCACCGCCTTTTCGGCGGCGCGTATGTTCATTACGTTCGTTCCGACTACGGCGCGGAGACGCTCGATCTCCGCGAGGAACACCTGAAGGCTGCGATAGAACGAGAGTTGGCTGCAAAGTATCGGTTCGAACTCGAAGCCCGGCTTATCGACACCAAGATCCGGATTGTAAATTCTCTCCTGGATCACATCAAAGAGGTGAAAGCGGAGGACCCGCGTCGCGCTGATGCTTACTACGACAAGATCATCAAGATCCTCGGACCCGCCCCGAAATAGTCATCCGTGGTGGTGATGATGTAATGGCCGAACCGTTCCGCATGGCTCGGGAGGCAGCCGAAATAGCCGAAGCCTATGATGAGGACACCCGCGGCCGCAACAAGCTCCGCCGCGCTCCTCACCCGCAAGCACCGCGCCTGCCCATTGACTGGAATGCCCCGAAGCCGGAACCCGCCATAAGCTGGAATATTCGGCGTTTCATCGAGGCGGCGAAGCAATCGCCAACACTTGCCAGCATCTACCGCGAGACATATGCCGCGGTGGACGAAGAGATTAACACGAAGCTGACGGCTGTCGTCAAGGAAGTTGTGGCCCAGGAGGTGGCTCCGTTGCGTGCCCAAATCGCGCGGGCTCGGGACGCGCTGCGCCGCGCCCAAGCGCTCATGGAGGAAGCTCAGAGAATCCTGGCTGGCGACACCGGCGGAGACGCATCGGGCGTACTGCTCCCGCCCGTAGACGAGACACGCCCCCTCGATGCAGAGCCAGCCCCAGAAACTCCCGATCGTCCTGATGTCGCCAAGCCTGTACCCGGCACAACGGCAATGCCGGGTACCATAAAGGCGCGGGTCTATTCCTGGATGGCCCAAAAGGGCAAGTTCACCGCGCGAGAGCTTAAGGAAGCGATGATCGCAGAATACGGACCCGACTGGGGCGGGAAGAATGCCCGGGCATACGCTTCCGCCCTCATCAGCGCGGCGCAAAAGGAGGGCGTGGTGAACGAACTGACTCACCGCCGCCCTCGAATCTACGTGTGGACCGGACCCAAGGTGGACCCGATCACAGGTTCAATGCATCGGGGGTGATGACTCCCCCCCTTTGAGGATCCATCTCCTCCAGCGCGGCTATGGTGGCACCCGATGAGTCGGCGCGTGG
>NZ_VSCV01000047.1:0-7519 GCF_047459355.1 Limnochorda sp.
ACGGGAATGCGACCCGCCGCGCCTAGTCGGCCCTCCCGCCTAAGGCCCCCTCACCCGGTCGCGCCCGCCGGCTCCACCGCCTCCAGCACGGCCAAGAGGGCTCCGTACTGAACCTGGACCAGATTCCGGATGGGGATCACCGTGTACGGCAGGTGGGTCTCCACCTCGGTCAGCCACCGGTCCAGGTGGCGCTCCAGCTCCCCATCTGCCTGGCGGATGAGGGCTTCGGCCTGGGCCCGGTCGAGGGTGGCTCCGTCGGGGCCTGGGAGGGGAGCCCCGGCCGGCAGCCGTTCCAGGTGGGCCAGCTGGTGCTCGAAAGCCCGGTGGAGCATGCTGGCCACCAGCACCCGGTAGAAGGGGCCCAGGTACAGGGCATCCGCCTCCTGGGCGACGGTGGCCGGCTGGTCCATCCCCTCGGCCTGGGCGGCCCAGCGGGCCTGGCTCTCCAGCATCTTGAGCTGGCTCGCCGTGAAGGCGGCGACGGCCCGGAGGAGGCGGGAATCCTCGGTCATCACGGGCAGGGTCTGGGCCAGCAGGCGGTCCAGCAGGCCCACCACCTCCCGGACCCGCTCCAGCCCGGCCAGGACCACCTCCCGGCGCGTCCGGCCGGTGGGGGTGGTGTCGGCGATCTTGGGCGATTGGTAGTAGGGCACCTCCGTCACCAGGGAGATGGGGCTGCCGAACCGCTCGGCGTACTCGAAGCTGGAGGCCCCGCCCATCATCTGCGCCGCGGGGTCCCCCACCCCGAACTGCTCAAAGTAGTCGTAGGCATCGGTGCTCTTGGGGATGGCGTAGACGGCCGGGTGGAGGGGCCGGGCCCAGGGCACCTCAGGCTCGCCCTGGAAAAGAGCGAGCCCCCGGTCCGTGGGGATCCGGTGGAGCTCCGGGTAGGCCGCCTGGAGATCGTGCGAAAGGTAGTAGAAGACGCCGCCGAAGCCGGCGTTGTGGAGGGAGTACAGGATATGGGGCCGGGCCTGTTCGATGGCCGCCATGAGGGCCCGGGTCTCGGGCAGGGGCTGGTCGAAGACGAAGGTCTTGTAGCGGACCGGGAAGGTCCACTCCACCTGCTCTTCGAACCGGGGCCGGTAGAAGTGCCGGGCGTAGTGGCGCAGGGTGAAGGGCCCCCGGAACCAGCCTTCGTTGAGCCGCACGCCGTCGGGGTCGACACACGGCAGGAGGTACCAGGTCCGCCCCGCCCGAAGCTCCCCGTTGACCACCAGCTCATCCATGAGGAAGCGGACCAGCATGGCGCCGATGGGCTCGTTGGGATGGGGGCAGGCGACCAGCATGATCCGCTGGGGGCCGTCGCCGATGGTCACCATGGGGATCGGGGTGCCGTCGGTGGAGGTCCCCACCTCGCTATAGGCGGCCACCTCCGGGTGGGCTGCGGCCACACCCCGGGCTGCGGCGAAAAGCTCATCGACGGTGAGGAAGAACGGGTAGTCGGGCACCCGGGCCAGGAGGGCCTCCAGCCTCCCCTGCCCCGTCCCGCCCGCCGAGCTGCTCCGATGCGCCATCGTCTCTCATCCTTTCGGAGGCCATTCCCCTAGAACCGCCCCGGAAGCCGCGGGTTGAGCGCGTCCCGCAGGGCGTCGCCCACCAGGTTGAAGCTGAGCATCACCAGCGCGATGCAGACCCCGGGCCCGGTGATCAGCCAAGGCGCCCGGAACATGAAGTCCTTCCCCTCGGCCACCATCATCCCCCACTCCGGGGTCGGCGGCCGGACTCCCAGGCCCAGGAAGCCCAAGGAGGCCGAGGCCAGGATCGCTTCCGGGATCCCCATGGCCGCGGTGACGATGACGGGGGTGAGGCAGTTGGGCAGGATGTGGCGGAACATGATCCGCCCATCCCTTGCCCCGGCCGCCCGGGCCGCTTCCACAAACTCTTGAGTTCGCAACGAGAGCACGGTGGCCCGCACCAACCGCGCGTAGACGGGCCAACTCACCAAGCCCAGCACCCACATGAGGTTGAAGAGGCTCGGCCCCAAGATGGCCATCACCGCAATGGCCAAGATCAAGAAGGGAAAGGCGTAGAAGACCTCCACCAGCCGCATCACCAGCTGGTCGATCCAGCCGCCATAGTAGCCGGCGAGGAGCCCAAGGACGCTGCCCACCACCGCCGCGATGGAGACGACCACCACACCGATCAAAAGGGAGATCCGGGCCCCGTAGATGAGCCGGGAGAGGATGTCCCGGCCAAAGTTGTCCGTCCCCAAGAGGTGATCGGGCGAGCCGACGGGCAGGAAGGTGGCGGTGAGGTCCATCGCATAGGGGTCGTGGGGCGCCACCCAGGGGGCGAAGACGGCCGCCCCGATGAAGACCAGGAGGACCAGCAGGGCCACCAGGGCCGCGGGGTTGCGTAGGAAGATCCGCACCGGGCGGCTGAGCCGGCGGCTCGGCCCCGCCTTGGCCCCTTTCACCTGGGTTGCCTCGATGGTTGCTTGCACGCCTTTCCCCCCCGACGGCACCCCTGGACCCCGCCACTACTCGTACCGGATCCGGGGATCGACCAGGGCATAGAGCAGGTCCGTCACCAACGTGACCACCATGAAGCTCAGGGCGAAGACCAGGACCGTCCCCTGGATGACGGGCAGGTCCCGCTGCCGGATGGCGGTGACGGCCAGGCTCCCCATCCCCGGCCAGGAGAAGATGGTCTCGACGATGACCGCCCCGCCGAGCAAGGTCCCAAACTGCATCCCCAGGGCGGTGAGGACGGGAAGCAGGGCGTTCCGCAGCGCGTGCTTGAAGAGAACCACCCACCCGGGCAACCCCTTGGCCCGGCAGGTGCGGATGAAGTCCTCCCCCAGCACATCCAGCACCGACGAGCGGGTGAGCCGGGTGAGGAGCGCGGCCAGGGCCACCCCCAGGGTGACCGAAGGCAGGATCAGGTGGCTCACAAAGTGCCACAGGCCCCGGTCCAGGTCCCCCATCCCCCGGATGGGAAGCCAGCGGAGGCGCATGCCAAAGGCGAGCAGCAGCACCAGCCCCAGCCAGAAATTGGGGAGGGACACGCCCAGTATGGCGCCGGTGGTGGCCGCGTGGTCCACGGGCGTGTTCCGGCGGGCGGCGGCCAGCACCCCCAGAGGCAGGCCGATCCCCACCGCCAGCAGGCTGGCCGAGCAGGCGAGGAGCAGGGTGTTGGGGAAGCGCTGTGCGATCTGGTCCGCCACCGGGCGGCCGTAGGTGATGGATCGCCCCAGATCACCCCGGAGGAGCCGCCCCATGTAGTCCACGTATTGCACGTACCAGGGCTGATCCAGCCCCAGCTCCTGGCGCAGCCGCTCCACGTTGGCTGGGTTGGCGCTCTCCGAGCCCAGCATCAGGCTGATGGCATCCCCCGGCGCGAGGCTCACCAGCGCGAAGACGATGAAGGTGATGCCAAAGAGGACCGGAACGGCAAGCAAGAGCCTCCTGGAGATGTACTGAGCCACCGAGATCGCCACCTCACCTGATCGCTGCCGAGTCGCCCGGGGGACCTGGCCGGCCCCCGTTGGGCCGGCCAGGAGCGCCCCGCCCCGAGGGCGGGACGGTTACTCCTCGATCCAGACGTTGTTCTCCAGGGAGACCAGGTGGAGCCCACCCCAGGGGGGCACCCAGTCCTTCACCCGCCGGTTGACCGCCGAGAAGGCCAGCTCGAAGTAGAGGGGGATGACGGGCCGATCCTGCATGATCCGCCGCTGGGCCTCCTTCCAGAGCCGGTCCCGCTCGGCGTCGTCCAGGGTGCGGCTTGCCTCATCCAGCAGCCCGTCCACCTCGGGGTTGGCGTAGAAGTGGGTGTTGGTCATGCCGATGGATTGGCTGTGGAAGAGCGCGATGAGCCCCGTTGTGCCGGCGAAGCTGAAGTCGTAGAAGACCTCGCTGTTGCCGCTGATCAGATCGGCAGCCCAGACGGCCATATCCACCGGCACCACACTCGCCTGGATGCCCAGCTGGCGGAGCTGGGTGGCGAGGATGGTGAGCACCCGGGTCTGGGAGCCGGGCGGGGTCTTGATATCGACCCGCAGGGGCTTCCCATCCCGGTCCAGGAAGCCGTCACCGTCGGTGTCGGCGAAGCCCGCGGCCCGGAGCTGGGCCAGGGCGCCCTCGGGATCGTGGGGCCAGAGGTCTGCGAGGCTGGGATCGTACCCGAAGCCCACCCACGGCCCCACCTGGCCGTAGGCCCGCTCGCCGAACGCCTCACCCACCACCGCCTGGAAGGCCGCGTCAATGTCCAAGGCCTTGGCGATGGCGTCCCGGACCACCCACTCATCGAAGGGAGCCTTGGTCAGGTTGAAGCCCAGCCCCGCCCAGGAGCCGCCCCGCTGGTACAGCTCGATCTCGGGATTCTGGGCGAGCTGGTGGGCCGTGTCGATGTTGAGGAGGAAGGGGAGCACGTCCACCTCCCCCACCTCCAGGGCGATGGTCTGGACGGTGGGATCGGGGATGACGACGAACTCCACCCGCTCCAGGTGGGGCGTCAGCCAATAATCCTCGTTCCGCTCCAAGACGACCTCCTCATCGGGGATGAACCGGCGGAGCTTGAAAGGACCCGAACCGATGGGGTGTTGGGCGAAGCCGTCCTCCCCCAGCTGCTCAATGGCCTCCCGGGGCACGATGGCCACCCGGGCCAGGCGGTTGGGGTCCACGATCAGGAAGGGGTCGGGATGGGCCGTCTTGAGCTGGACGGTGTACCGGTCCAGGGCCTCCACCGACGCAATGGCTCCCAAGGTGAAAGCGGTGCTCACCTCTTGGAACCGCTGGATGGAGTAGACCACATCGTCGGCCGTCACCTCCCGCCCCTGGCCCTCGGGGAAGACGGGGTTCCCGTCCTGGAAGTAGACCCCCGGCCGGAGGTGGAAGATCCAGGTGGTGGGGTCCGGCGTCTCCCAGCGTTCGGCCAGGTGGGGCACCGGGCGGGAGTCCTCCCGGCTGTGGATGATCAGGGTGTCGAAGATCAGACTGAACACGTGGACCTCATCATTGGCCGCCGACTTGTAGGGGTCCAGCTGTCGGATGGTGGACGCGGCGATGCGCAAGGTGCCGCCCTGGGCCTGGGCCGGCAGGGCCGCCAGGAGCCCAGCGACCGCCAGCGCGACCAGCGCGGTCCCCAGGGCCCTCAGCCACTTGGGAAGGGAGCTCGGCTGCATCCAGAACCTTCCTTTCACCGGTGCGGTATGGTCCGCTTCTTTCGACACGCCCTGCCCCGATCCTTCCCGAAAGGCCCAGGTCTGGTACGAATGGGAAACGCTCTGGCTCGTTCAGAGTCATTCTCGGCACGAAACTTCCATCTTGTCGACGAACTTCGTCATCTCCGGGGGGGCGGCGCCCTGCTGCCAAGCGCCGGGGCCCGTTGAAGCGGCCTCTCGCCCCGGGGAAAGGATCGGGGGAGGGGGACGCCGAAGAGGCGCGCACGCTCAGGGAAGGCCCACGCCCGGCCAAGGGCCAGGCCGCCCGTTGACGCCCCGGGTTGGAGGACTGGCGGGCCGGAGCTTCGGGGTCACCGTTCGACCGCCGCCCAACAAGGAGGGTCTCAGGTGTCCGATCAACAGAGCCGTCCCACCCAGAACCCCAGCCTCCTCACCCCCTCCCCCACCCTGGCGGAGGGCCCACCCCCCTTGGCCACGGGGAATGAGTGGGTGGCCCTGCCCGCCATCGACGGGGCCACCGGCGGGGTGCGGACCATGGAGGTACTCTCCATGCGGGCCCTGGGCTCCTTGGGCGTGGCCGGATCGCCAGACCCTTGGGCCGCCCCCGGCCATTCGGGCGGGCCCGCGGCCGGTGGGGAGTCTCCCGGTAGCGCCTCGGAACCTCCCCCGCTTCTCCGGCCGTTCCTCCGGGTGGGGGACGAGGCGGTTGCCTTGGGCGAAGCTCCGGTCCAGGTCGCGTGGCTGGCCGACTGGGTCCCCCGCCTGGCGTGGGAGGCCGAAGGGCTCCGCCTGGAGGCAACCTACTGTGCGCCCATCGGGCACCGGGGGTGGGCCCTGCAGCTGGCGGTGACCAACGGGCGGCCTTCGGCGGTGGAGGTTGCCGTCGGAGTGGAGGGCCGCTGGGCGAGCTTGGTCTACAGCCTCTTCCGGAGCCGCCCCATGCCCGTCACCCGCACCTGCCAGCCCGATCCCTGGACGGGCAGCCTGGCCCTGGAGGCGGCCGCGGGCTGGCCCGTGCTGGGCTGGGCCATCGGCGCGGCCGAGGCGGCCCCCATCCTGGAAGTCCCGCCCTCCGCTGATTCCGTCCAGTTCACCCTGGGCCGCTCCCTCACCCTGGCCCCGGGCGCCACGGAGGCGGCCACCTTCTTCGTCGGGGTGGCGCCGGAGCTGGACGGGGCCCGGACCACGGTGGTGGATCTGCGCCGGCGGGGCTGGGACCGTCTCTTGGAGGAGACCCTTGCCTGGCTTGAGCGGCGTCGCCAGGTGCTGGGGGATGAGGCCCTGGAGGAGGTGGTTAACCGGAACCTGTTCTTCAGCCACTTCTTCGCCTGCGGCCGGACCATCGACACTGAGGCGTGGGTGGCCGTCACCTCCCGCAGCCCCCGCTACTACGTGAGCGCCGCCTACTGGGCCCGGGACACCCTCCTCTGGAGCCTCCCCGGCCTTCTCCTGGTGGAGCCGGCCACCGCCCGGGAGGTCCTCCGCTTCGCCTTCCGCTCGGGCTGGAAGCATCCTGGCATGCACGCTCAGTACATCACCGGCGCCGTCCTCTACCCGGGCTTCGAGCTGGACGAGCTGGCCGCCTACCCCGTCGCCCTGGGCCGGTACCTGGAGGCGACGGGCGATGGGACGCTCCTGGACGAGCCCGAGGTGCGGGCCGCCCTCCGGGCGTTCCCGGCGGTGCTGGAAGAGCTGGCTGGCCCCGGCCCCCTCTACCCCACCTTCCTGGACCCCTCCGACGACCCGCCCCCCTACCCCTACCTCACCTACGCCAACGCCCTCCTCTGGCGGGGCCTGCGGGAGCTGGAGGCCATCTATGATCGCTTGGATGATGCGCCGCTCGCCGCCTGGGCCCAGGAGACGGCCGCCCGCCTCCACCAGGCGATCCAGGCGACGTGCGTGGTGGACGGCCCCTTCGGCCCCATGTTCGCCTGGGCGGTGGACGGCCAGGGCGCCTTCACCCTCTACGACAACCCCCCAGGCAGCCTCCAGCTCTTGGGGACCCTCGGTCTCTGCCCGCCCGACGATCCGGTGCTGGTCAACACCATCCGGTGGGTCCACTCCCGGGAGAACCCCTACTGGTACCCCGGCCCCTTTGGCGAGGCGGGCTCCAGCCACGCGCCCAACCCCTGGCCTCTGGCCGCGGCCAACACCCTCCTGGCCGCCGGGGCACCCCCGGAGCTGAAGGGCCACGCCCTCAACCTGCTCCGAAAGGCCCCGCTGGACGGCGGTTTCGTCTGCGAGACCATCGACCCCGAAACAGGCCGCGCCCGTTCCGGCGCCGCCTTTGCCACCGCCGCCGGCTACGTGGCCGCCGCGCTGGTCCACGCCTGGAGGGCCGGGATGGCACCACCCCGCTGAGTCCGCCCCGAGCGCCGGGCGGTCCAGGCGCCG